>JBGUZF010000094.1:0-45311 GCA_045222795.1 Bacteroidales bacterium | reverse complement strand
CCCGGCGTCATGCAGAAGATGGCCGCCGACAAAGGCCGCAAGGGCGAAGTCGTCGACTACAAGGTCAACTTCGACGAGAAGAAGATTGCCCGCGTGAAGCTCGTCAAGACCGTCAAGGAAGAGAAGACCGTCACCGACATCAGCGAGGCCAAGATCCTCGTCAGCGGCGGCCGCGGCGTCGGCACCAAGGACGGCTTCGGCAAGCTTGAGGCCCTCGCCAAAGAACTCGGCGGCGAGGTCTCCAGCTCCCGCGCTATGGTCGACGCCGGCGTCATGCCTGCCGACCGCCAGGTGGGTCAGACGGGTAAGACCGTCCGTCCTGCCCTCTATATGGCTTGCGGCATCAGCGGCGCCATCCAGCACCTCGCCGGCATGGAAGAGAGCGAACTCATCATCGCCATCAACAAAGACAAATTCGCCCCCATCTTCCAGGTTGCCGACCTCGGCATCGTGGGCGACCTCCACAAGATCGTCCCCATGCTCACGGAGAAGCTGAAGACCATGCAGAAATAATATGGACCGCTGGCTTCCAGCCGGCAACCGAATATGGCGGCCCGCAGCTTTCGCTGCGGGCCGCCTATTTATATATTATTATCTCTTCGAGATAATAATTTCCATAATGTTACGTTATATCCTAAACTCTAGGATAATTATAGGGAACCTCTAGGGTAATTCTAGGGTAAATATAGGGACGTCCCTATGTAACTAGGGAGTAACAAGCATATAACAAGTATCTAACAAGCATAAAACAAGCCTATGTCAAAGATCGATTCCGATGGATTGGAGCACGGCAAGCGCGGCAACATAATATATGTGGGCCTCAACGGCCGGCAGGTCAAGAAAGACCCCTACCGTCCCACCAATCCCCGCACCCCCGCGCAGCAGCGACACCGTGCCAAGCTGGCCTTCGCCAACCGCCTCTCCGCGCAGCTGGCCGAGGCCGTCAACATCGGCTTCCTCCGTGTCGCTGAAGAGACCAAGAAGCAGACACCGCGCAACGCCTTCGTCAAAGCCAACTGGGATAACGGGGCTTTGTGTTGGGATGAGGAGACGAACGCCTGGGAACTCTGTCCCGAGCGCCTGTTGGTGGCCCAGGGGCCGCGCCATATCCCCTACGACATCACTGCCGACGTCGACGGCAACCTCCTGCGCATCACCTGCCCGGATGCAGGACTTTATGATATGTATGCCGTACCTGACGACCAACTCCTCGTGGCCGTCTATCTGCCCGACATTCCAGCTATGACGCTCTATCGAGGCCCTATGCGCGACAGCTGCTCCCAATGCACCTTCGAACTCCCCGAGGACTTGTGCGCCGCCCCTGCTGTCATGCATATCTACGCCTGGTTCCAATCCACCCGCTTCCACCGCGCCACCGCCACCCATTCTCAAGTCCGCCCCAACCAATCCAGCCCCAGCCGCCACCTCGGCACCTTCCCTATTCCCACATCCCCACATTAACGCATTCCCTCATTCATTTTTATTTTGCCATTCAAGAAAAAAAACTTGTATACAATAACCCGTGCCGTGTATTTCGCAAAATACATTTTAAATAAATTTGTGTATTCTGTAAAATACATGTAAATTTGCAATCAGATAATTTATCAAGATATTATATAACACACTATGGACAAGCTATTTGAACGTCACGACGAGTACCTCTCCGGTACACCTATGGACTTTTTTCGCCGTTTTTCGGAGCAGATTGACTGGTCGTTGCGCCTGATTGTCATCAAAGGTCCCAAGGGCGTGGGGAAGTCAACGCTGATGCAGCAATACATCAAGCGCCACTTCTCGCCCGACGACCGCCATGTGCTTTACTGTTCGGCCGACTCGTCCTATTTCGCCAACCACACCTTGGTAGATACCGCCGAGAGTTTCTACCGCATCGGTGGACGTCATCTCTTCATCGACGAGGTGCACAAATACGAGGGCTGGAGCACCGAGGTGAAAGACATCTATGACCTGCACCGCGACCTGCACCTGGTGCTCAGCGGCTCGTCTTTATTACAGATAAATGACGGACAAACCGACCTCTCGCGCCGCATGGTGGAATACCAGATGCCCGGCCTCTCGCTGCGCGAATTCCTGCGCATGGATTGCGGCATTGACATCGAACCCATCTCGCTCGAGGCGCTTCTCTCTTCCCCCAACGCCTACTGCAACGAGGTGAAACGCCATTGCAGCCCCTTGGAGCATTTTCCCCGCTACCTGAAGCAGGGCTACTATCCCTTCTATTTCGAGAGCAGTACCGCCTATCAAAGCCGCCTCGAATCGGTGGTTAACTACATCATCGACAGCGAGCTGACGCGTTTCCGTGGACTTGAAGTGGGCAACACCCGCAAGATTAAGGCCCTGCTCAAAGTGCTGTCGCAGATGGTGCCCTACGAGGTCGACATCGCCAAGCTGTCGAAAAACATCGGCATCCAGCGTCCAACGACGTTGAAATACCTGCGCAATTTGGAAGAGGCAGCACTCATCCGTCGACTCTTCACCGACATCGATAGTGTCTCTGACCTTCAGAAACCCGACAAAATCCTGCTCGACAACAGCAACCTGCTCTACACCATCTCCGACCGCCTGCCTGAGGTGGGCACCGTGCGCGAAACCTTCTTCTGCAACCAGCTGGCATCGGCCGGCCACAAGGTGGAATACGGAGGGCTGAAGAGCGGTGATTTCCGTATTGATGGCGAAGTGGTGGTAGAGGTAGGCGGACGCGACAAAGGTTTCAGTCAGATGAAGAACGAAAAGCGAGCCTATGTGGCGGCCGACGACATCGACAGCGCCACAACACTCAGCGCCATTTCCGGCAAGATTCCCCTCTGGGCCTTCGGTTTTTTGTATTAGCTGAGATACTTTGGAACGGTGAAATATTTTGAGGGTATTACCCTTCGGTGATCCCCTCGACGATATTCTCGTAACCCACAGAAAATCAACACAATCACATCGTTATACACAATCACCTGTTTTCCAGTGCCATAAGCAACGGAAAGCACTTCTCATTTACATCTCTTTTTTAACCCATAGAAGGTGTCTTTTCATTTTAATTTTGCCAATTAAAATAATCTTCGTATCTTTGCATTTTATTAAATGATGTATACGATACCACAATCTAAAACACTGACTGTAGAGCCATTGACGCGTATCTTCAAAAACACGTCGGCGACTTATAAGTTCTATTGGTTTATGGGCATCCTTGACCTTTGCGTAAAACACGGGATGACAAGGATGAACATCTGGAACATCACGGTTGAAATGATTGCTAACGCATGGTATCCTGTGTGTTATTTTCGTTTATCATTCGGCAAGAACGACTCTTTGCGTGATGCAATTATCTCTATCAAGGAGGCAAACAATATCCCAATAAACATTAACCCTAATGAACTTCGCAAATGGCTGAACAACCACAAAAATGACACTTTGGTGAAACGAACTCTCGACTTTCTCCCCAAAAATGTTCCATACTGGTTTCTGCGACCGTGGATTGACATTGCTGATACGAAGGAAATCATACGACGGTCACAGTCGCTGGAGAATAATTGTCTGTACAAACTAACCAAGGAAGACGATACAATATGGGTGGACTTGAACATCAACTGGTTGCCTTATTTGAAAGAGAATTATGTCATACTGAAAGACTTTACTTTTTGGAACCTTTCGTCATTCCTACAAGTTCGCAACCCCAATGTGCCGAATATAGCTAGTAAACTTTTAAAGGTAGAAAGTCGACAAGCGTTGACGAAGCAACGCAACTTATGGGATTTCGTTCTTGAACATAAGCAACCGATAACGTGCATTTATACCGGTCATCCGCTAGAAGTTGGCAATTATGACCTCGACCATTTCATACCGTGGAGTTTCGTTTCTCACAATTTGATATGGAATCTTATTCCAGCTGACAGCAGTATTAACTCTTCGAAAAGCGACCGTTTGCCCGACCTCGACCGATACCTGCTACCTTATGCAAAAGCGCATCAAACAGCAGTACGCACTTGTATTGAGGATAATTACCGAAGTAAAGATTTGCTTGATGATTATTTGTCGCTTGGGTGTACACCACAGGAGCTGATAGAAATGGACAAAACTAACTTGCTCAACTGTTTCAAGCGTACATTCTCACCGATGAGCCAGATAGCACAAAACATGGGATTTGACATATGGAGAAACTGACACATATAGAGCCCGAGAAGATAAACCATCCGTATTTGACTGCTATCAAGCGGACTGACCTTTCTGTGCCGACACGATACCTTATGCAACACGGGTTGTTGGAAGGTAAGATTTTGGATTTTGGATGTGGATTTGGATTTGACACGGATGAACTAAAGAAACAAGGCTATAACATCACTGGCTATGACTACTATTATCGCCCCGATTTCCCAAATGGCAAATATGACACTATTATCTGCAACTATGTATTAAACGTACTTGAGCCATATGCACAAGCAGAGGTATTGATGAATGTAGCCAATCTGCTTTCGCCTAAAGGAACAGCATATTTCGCTGTTCGCCGCGATTTAACCGAAGAGGGTTTTCGCCTACACGCTATTCACAAACAATACACCTACCAATGCAACGTCATACTTCCATATAAAAGTTTAGTCGCCAACGCCGGCTACGAGCTATATCAATATAATCACTTCAACAAATTGCCTCGTGTCAAAGGCGAGAAATGTCCTTTCTGCAAACTCTCACGCCGCGTTGAAATTATTTGTGAGACCAAAACTTGCGTGGCTTTCTACGATGGTTACCCTGTTTCTCCCGGTCATGCGCTCATAATACCCAAAAGACATGTCGCGTCATATCGAGACCTAAGTCGCCAAGAACGTTATGATATGGACGATATAAGGGAATACGTAATGCGCAAAATAGATGAAAGATATCATCCCGATGGTTACAACGTTGGTATCAATATCAATGAAGCCGCTGGGCAGTCCGTCTTTCACTGCCACATGCATATTATTCCCCGATACAAAGGAGACGTACCCAACCCCAAAGGTGGTGTGCGTGGAGTAATTCCTAACAAGATGAACTACAATACACAACCAAATTCAAAAAATCAGCCATATTGCACATGGGAATGACCTATTACAAATCACGCATAGTATTTTATAAATCAATGTAATATTTATGTATCACATTTAATGAGATTGGCTACAATCATAAGAACTCAAAAAAATGTATGTTTATAATAATCCTTTTAATCGTTAAAAACAAATAATGTTATGAAAAAATGGTATTATTGGAGACCATGGCTTATTATTTTGGTGGGAATCGGTTTATTGTTATTTGCCATTCGCCAATTTCATATTAAAGAGCCAATAAATATAATCACGGTTGCCGGAACTTGTGCTTCAATAATTGGGATAGCTATCACAATAGCACAAGTATCTTCAATTCAAAAGGAAGTTAAAAAGAATAGCGATGCAATAAGAACATTACATAGTATATCTAGTTTTAGGCAAGCAAGTGGTTGGATTAGCACTATATTAAATGCCATCACACTAAAAGAATACGGTTTAGCACATTCAAAAACAACAGATTTGGTCAGTTTTTTGGTTGAACAAAAAACAAACAAGCAAGTGAGTTGTAAAGAGGACTGGGATAATTGCATCAATTCTCTAACAATAGATAGCCAAAGTCTATATCGGAAAATGAATGACAATAACTACACAATTCAAATTATTGAAATATCAAAAGACCTAGAAAATGCCAGAAAATTGATGGCAACTGTTAGTGGAACTTTAGAAAATAATAGCTATGATACAGGAAATAATCAGTAAACTCCTAGAAAAAACAGAAAACGGAGAATTGTCATGGATGTCCACGAGTGCCATAACAATGTTTAAAACTCTATATGAAAAAAGATTGTTTTCCATCGAAAAAAAACAGGATTCAGTATATGAGCTTGCAGAATGGGCTGGTGATGGGACAATTCCTGTACCAATTACTTTTCATGGTGGTAATGCCGAATTACTGTATAATAAAATACTAGAGACATATCCCGAATTCAAAAATAAATTAGACGAAATAGACGCTCGCAAAAGTGGAGAAAAAATGAACGAGCCCATTAGTTTATTAAAAATTAAAAAACAATTAGGACTCGATAGGGATGGGGCAAATCATTTTATTAATATAAAAAAATGTAATTCTTTCTATTACGAAAAGAATCCAATTCCTAATTATGTTGAACCATTTTTTGTTAGACTTAATACTTACAGAGAAAATATTCCTCTTGAAAAAGCAAACGTTATATTAATTTCAGCACCAGGAGCCACCGGCAAGAGCGCTCTTTCTGCACACCTTTCGAATAAGATGGGGATACCTCTATTTGATTTAGGCAAACACAATGCTGTAGGAGCCAACTCTCTGACTGGTTTATTTGTTAACTATTTGCCTCTTGAAGAATATGCCATTTTTATGAATGGATTGATTCAGAATAGGTTTTCGATGATAATTGATGGGTTGGATGAGGGTGAAATCCATTCTGGAGGGACAAAATCCTATTGGAGTTTCCTCGATGATATAGTTAATATAGCAAAAAAAGCAGAAGGTACACCTTTTCTTATGTTAGGTAGATACAGAACTGTAATGGATACGGCTTTTTATCTTGAAGAGAATGATGTGAAAGTTGTATGTCTTCAGATTGAGCCATTTACTCTCAACGGAGCCAAAGAATTTATCGACAAAACTATTGAGAACAAGGATTCTATTCTTCGCTTTGAACAATCGTATTCTGCAGTTAAGAATTATATTATTGATTCTATTGAAGGTTTTTTCAAAAACGAAAGTGAGTCAAAAAAAAGTAGTTTTAATAGATTTATTGGATACGCACCTGTTTTGATGGCCATATCGTCATTATTAAATGAGAGACAAGACTTTAATAAATTATTAATAGAATTAAAATCTGTACAAAAAACAAATATTAACTTACTGATTGATATTATTGAAAAAATCCTTGATAGAGAGCAATGTAAAGTACGGAGCCAGGCAATACCTTCTATCCTAGAGGGTTATAATGTAAAACCCGAATTATCTGAAAACATCGTTACGCATTCTTACGGACTCGATGAGCAATGCGCTAGGATAATACATTTAATCATGCATGACCATTATGAATATTCCATCTGTTCCAGGGATGATGTAAACCACTCGTATAATGAAAAGATGGATTCTTGGACAGAGAACCACCCATTCCTAGATTACAAAAATCCGCAAAATCCTAAATTTCAAAATATTGTATTTGAGAGCTATGTAATCGCTCGATTAGCTCAAGATGACAATTATAGTAAGACATTGATTGATTATCTTGAATTATCCCAAAGCAATTCCTATCTATTGTTCGACTTCTTTAACCTTATATCGAATGAAACCAGGTATCTGAATCATAAATTAATATGCTACATGTATGATTCGTTCAGGGCTCTTGATACAAATCAACCCAACAATACATTAGAAGTGGTATCGGTTACAGATGAAAGTGAAGTATATGATAATCTGGGGGCGGAGTGTGAATTGACATTCTTTAGAGGAAATTCCCAAAGTAATCCATATATTGATTTTATTACAAAGATCCCTCTTGACGAAGAGTTGGAACTACCATCCTCTCTTAACGGAATGATGATTGACATTCCTTTACCTGCAATCTGCAACAAAACCAGGATGGACATCATGTCTCCGATGCAAATTCGCTGTACAAAGTTAACAATCAAATCTGCAGATATTGTTATTTCTAATGGAATCTCTGGAGAAAAATCAGTTATAGAGTGTGATGAGCTAGTTACAGTGCAAAACAATGGAAAACTACCTCATGTCATACGAAGAGGGAAAGAAAACACCTTAGCAATCTTGGCCAATAAGAATGTAACATATCCATTTTCGGATTATTACCATGGTCAACCAAATCTTTCAAAAGAAGATCCTTTACTATACGATAAATATCAGAAATTACGAAGAACCATTATTCTTTTCCGAGCATACGGAAAAGAAAATTTGGCACGCATACAGGGCAAAATAGAAAGCAGAATAAGCAATACAAAAATAGGAAGGGCTGTGGTAAATAAATTACTTTCAACCGGAATTATATATATTGAGAGCAGAATGTATGTACTAAATACTGATAAAATGAATGATCAATTAGGTTTAACTTATAATGATATTCATTCGGAAATCATAAATGATAAAACGAGGGCTTATTTAGAAAACATTCAAGTATGAAAGACGAGAACCTAACATGCTTGTGTTTTGTAGAGGCGTAGAAATCATGACTCCAAGACCGGCAGAAAGTCATACCCCCGGAAATACGTAAACATATATTCGCCGCATTGATAGCAAAAACAGATATAGACTTGATTGCACTGGAAAAAGGAGAACTTGAAGCCAGCGATGTTGTCACAACATTAATTGACGCCATGAACGAATATGCCAACTATGGTTTTTACTACCTGGCAGAAAAATTGAAAGACAATCCCAACTCCCTATATCGCAACTCCGGCTTCCTTGACATCTTCCTCGACTTGACACGAAAGAAACAACCCAAAGACGAAGAATTGGAAGAACTATAATTTTGAATGTGTAAATGCGTGAATGCGTGAGTAACCATGTAAAAAATGAAATATGGCACTACCGATTAACATTGAAGACTTTCTTTAGTTTGCCATCAGTTTGACTTACCACAAGCATATAGTAGGGGGCAACACCATTAAAATCGAGAAAACATTAAAATTATGAATAAGATAGATCAACTATTTCAAGAATGGCAGTCATTACAGCCGATGAAAGAAGAATACCAACAGCGTCTAGACCAGAAATTTATGTTGGAGTTCAATTATAACTCCAACCATATCGAAGGCAATACACTTACCTATGGTCAAACGGAGATGTTGTTGATGTTTGGACAATCTGTTGACAATGCTAACATGAGAGATTTAGAGGAAATGAAAGCCTCTAATGTTGGTTTAAAAATGGTTAAAGAATTGGCGATGGATACAGAGCGACCATTATCTGAGAATTTTATTAAGACACTACATAAAACATTACTTCGGGAGGATTATTCTATATATCACCAACAACCCGATGGATCTATGAAAATATGCACTATACATGCTGGACAATATAAAGTAGTTCCAAATACTGTACTTACATCTACCGGGAAATACTTTCATTATGCATCTCCTGAAGAAACCCCTGCATTAATGGGTGACTTGCTACAATGGTACAATCAAATGGAACTTACTGGCGTTTTGTCTCCTATTGAATTGGCGACACTTTTTCATTATAGATATATACGTATTCATCCGTTTGACGATGGTAATGGGCGTATTTCACGTCTTATTGTAAACTATATTCTCGCAAAGCATGGTTATCCAATGATTGTAATTAAAAGTGCAGATAAAGCCAATTATCTGGCAGCATTAAATAAATGTGATTTGAACATAAGCAAAACCCCATCTATTGGCGCTCAAGCAGAAATAGGACAAGTAAGGCCATTTGTTGATTATTTGTCCAAATGCCTTGAGGAGGCTTTGTCAATTGCAATCAAGGCAGCGCATGGTGAGAGTATCGAGGATGAAGATGATTTTGCAAAGCAATTAAACATTATTGAGCGAAATTCAAAAAAAAAGATTCCTCAAGATACTCACACCGTAACATCACAAGATAAAATAGACATCTTTAATAATTTCCACAGACATCTAACCGAAAGGTTGATGAATGCATTGAATCCAGCATTCGTTTTTTTTAACACAACGAACCTCCAATATTTTATGTCGAAAGACAAAGACAATATAAGTAGTTCTGGTTTTTTCAGACTTAACTATAAAGAAGAACTTAATGCAAATTTGCCAGCTAAAGAAAAAAATGTTTTAGATGATGCTCAATCAATCATGCTACACATTTATTTACAGAGTGTAAAGTCGATATACAAAATGAAAGACACACCAATATTAATAAAAGCGAGTGTACTATTTGAGCCTGCCTATTATATATTTAATGGGGAAACGTATAAATATGGCGTTTATCCAACATCAACGCAAATCGACAATTTTATCAAAGAGACTAAAGACCATGTTTTAACGATGATTAAAAAAGCAACAGAGTAGAGTTGTTTTTCTTCCTCATTTTGGTCTTCAAATAACTGAATAATAACCATGAAACACCAGCTGAGACTGTCTCAAATAAAGGAGTCCCTGTATCGGGGTATGGATTTGTATGATGTCCGAGATACCATTCGAGATTTGGATCTATATTATGCCGATGTAAACCAAGAGATGTTATTTGAGTATGTCCCTGTAAAGATTGTGGCATGCTTTCAGGAGTTCTTTAGGAATATCTATAAAGATTTTATTGATAATCCAAAATATAGAAAGAATATTGCCAAGTTGGATTTGTTCAAGGATATCGTATATGATGCAGAAATATTGGCTGCATTTCAAGACGAAGATATTACATTAGGTGAGTATATTTCATATCTTATTCCATGCAACAAGTATGAGGATATCAACAAAACAATTTCCTCTCTGGCAGAAGTCAATTTCTCCAAATTAATGCATGAACAAGTCGGTGATTGTGATGAACTGCTGAAGGATATACAGGATATTTTTTCGTGTCGCCACATTGTTTGCCATGAAGTTCCTCGGAAACACACAATAAAAAAAGAAACAGTAGAAAAGTGGATTGGCTCTGCAAGTGCATTTGTGGAACTGACAGATAATGTAGTCATGGATATCATATACCCCAATCCACCAATAACTAATTATGACATGTTGCAATCTGTCAAAAAAGATTTCGTTGAGGCAGAAGCCGAGTTGAATGCGCTATTACAGACTCTTAAAACATTGCCACATGCTGAGTTTGAAAATATTGCATTTGATTATATTGACGAGTGGAAGAAATACCGTGAAGCGAAAGCAAAAGCAGAGAGCGCAACATTTAAAGGAGGAACATATTATGGGATAATATATACTGATAGCCTTACGCGAACCACAAAAGAAATGATAAAAAATCTGAAAGTACAATATCGGCAAACCTTAAAACACCAACAAACAACTGATAAAAAAGAGAATAAATAACATATTCCGTCTTTTCTTTTGACGAAGGTGTGAAATAAAAATAATAAAAGATGGCTAATAATCACATTGCTCCAGATTACATGAAAGAATCCTTCACCTGTCCACACTGTGGCACTCTTTCCTTGATGCATTATACATGCATAAGTTATCGTGGGTACGAAGTAATATCTCTGACTGAAAATAATAGAGAGGGTGATAACTGGCTCAATATTGCATCCTGTCATAATTGCAAAAAGAAAACTATTTGGATTAATAATATTTATGCATATCCTGACGAAGTGGCAGAAGAAGCTAACTCAGAAATGCCAGAAGCAGTAAAACAGCTTTATAATGAAGCAGGGCTTATATACAACAAGTCACCGCGTGCTGCCTGTGCCTTATTGAGACTTGCCGTCGATAAGCTGTGCAATGAACTTGGAGAAAAAGACAGAGACATTAATAAGAATATTTGTGCTCTTGTGGAAAAAGGTCTACCAAAATCCGTTCAGAAAGCCTTGGATATTGTACGAGTCGTTGGAAACAAAGCTGTTCATCCAGGTCAAATTGCATTTGACGTAGATGATAAAAAAACCGCAATTGCTCTTATGAAGTTGGTTAATATGATAACTGAGAGAATGATAAGTGAGCCTAAAGAAATTAATTCTATGTTTGAGCAATTACCAGATTCAGTCAAGACATCAATAGAAAAAAGAGACAATTAATCGAATTACTGTCTTTGTTTTTGGCAAAGATGTGGGATGTCGAGTGAATTACACATTATCGATTTACCATAAAAGTGAGAGAATAAAAATACTTGATTTAGAAGTGATACCAAAATGAGAATATGATGAACAATGTTTTTATCGTTGGGAATGGGTTTGACCTAGATTTGGGTTTGCCAACAAAATATTCTGATTTTGCAAAATCAAAATATTGGCCAGAAGAACATAGTATAGATGTTACTAAAACCAATAGAACAGGGTTATTAGACCCATATGCTCCACAGAGTTTAGCTTCATATTTGAACGAGAAAAGAAATATAGAAACATGGTTCGACCTAGAACGTGAGTTACTAAACTATGCACGGGGAAATATTTCATCCGTAATTAATGGGGAAACTAGTGAGCATATAAAGAATAATGTAGATTATTATAAACTACTACAGGCTCAACTATGTAAATACATCAAATCTGTACAAAGTAACAATCAAAGGAAAAATGAATGTGTGGCCATCAAAGTTTTAGAGGCTGTTGTAAATAACGGCTATTTTACATCGATATACTCTTTTAACTACACGAATCTGCCTACGATTGTCACAAACATCAATGGTCGTGGCATAAAGTCTGTCAAATGCACCCACATGCATGGTTGTGTTGACGATGACTCCATTATTTTAGGGGTGGATGAGCAAAAATTACGTCCAGGATACGATGCTTTTATAAAAACATCGAGCAAATACTATAAGTCTCATGATTTATATAATACACTGTCGCATTCTACAGAAATTGTTATTTTTGGACTTTCCTTTGGCGACATAGATTATAGTTATTTCGATAGGTTTTTCAAACAAATATCCCAAGGTGAATCAATTGAAGAAAAGAACAAACAATATATTACAATATTCACCAAAGACGATGATTCCAGAATGAGCATCCTTAAACAATTAAGGAAAATGGATGTTAATATGCAAAGATTGTATGCACAATCTCATTTCCAAATTATTTGTACAGAGGATGACTACTACAATGATATTTTGGATGATTTCTATAAAAGACTTGACAAGAATGGCGAAAGAAATAGACCGAGAATCAATGTACTATAAGCAAAACAATAGAATAGACATCTGCCCCACACCAATAGCAAGTGAATATCAGGTGACACATTTTCGGTTTTTGGATACTAATAAGATGTAGGATGTAAGAGGTAGGATGTAAGAGGTAGGATGTAAGAGATAATATGTGAAATGAATTGCGTAACTTTGCAAAAGAAATATAAAACCTTATGGATAAAAATATAACCATCATAGACTAGGATTATTCCCAATGGGTAAAAGAACTTGTCACACGCTATCGGCAAAGCCAAATCAAGGCCGCCGTCAAAGTGAACACAGAGCAAATTCTGTTCAACCCAAGTTTGGGCAAAGACATTGCTGAACGACAGGAGGAGAATAAATATGGTTCGAAGTTTTATGCAACACTCAGCAGAGACTTAAAAGAGGTAATACCCGATGTGGAAGGCCTTTCAGAATCGAACATCAGATACTGCAAAAGGTTTTATCTACTTTACTGTCAGACCATTGAAAATCTTCCACAATTTGTGGAAGATTTGGACAGCAAATTTGCGTAGTTCATTTATTTTGTGTATCTTATAGCATTTCTTGTTCAATAATGGCTGCTTGTTCATTTTTTTTGAACAAGGACAGACATCTGACACAAATGATTCATGTTCCATCGATGGAAACAACATTCAAAAACGTGACTTTTTTGGAGTTAATTCCAAAAAAGTTGTATATTTGCAGCATATTAAATTATTATATGAAAAAAGCAACGCTTATCATACTTTTTACAATCATGACTTTATCAGGCTTCGCACAGGAGGATTGGTTCGGCTTCGAACGCTACAGGGCCGACAACGAACGCATCATCGCCAGCGGCGAGTTTCCCGAGGTGGTGTTCATGGGGAATTCCATCACGGAATACTGGGCGCTCTACCACCCCGAGTTCTTTGAGGAGCACAACTTCTGCGGCAGGGGCATCGGCGGACAGACGTCGACACAGATGCTGGCACGCTTCACGGCCGACGTCGTCGACCTGCACCCCAAGGCAGTGGTCATCATGGCCGGCACCAACGACGTGGCGCACAACACCTACTGGGTGGAGCCCGACAAGGTGGTGGAGAACGTGGTGGCCATGTGCCAGCTGGCACGTGCCAACGACATCGTGCCGCTCATCGGCTCTATCCCACCCTGCGCCTCGTTTGCATGGAACCCCGCCATCAAGGACGCTGCCCAGACCATCGTCGACATCAACACTCGCCTGCGCGACTACGCCGAAGCCAACGGCATCGTGTATGTGGATTACCACACGGCCCTCGCCGACAAACAGAACGGCCTGCCGAAGGAACTCAGCGACGACGGATGCCACCCCAAACCAGACACCTACTACATCATGGAAAAGCAGGTGCTGGAGAAGATTAAGGAGTTGTAAGTTGAATGTTTTAATGGTACTTAACCAGAGGTCGGATGGAATACATTACTGAGAAACACAGGATATACGTAGTGGATAATGGCGCGGAAGTGGGGGAAGTAACATTCCCCGAGCGCGACGGCGTGTATGTCATAAACCACACGTATGTGGATGACCGCCTGCGGGGACAGGGCATCGCCTCGGAGCTTGTGCGCCGAGCGGTGGAGGAGATTGAGCATAGAGGTGGGCAAATGAAAGCCACTTGCAGCTATGCAGTACTATGGCTTGCGAGGAACAGGGGTTGTGAAATCACAAGTCCGCTAAGTTGTGAGATATAAAACAAGGAGGAGGTGCCTTACGGGCACCTCCTCCTATATTATAACGACTGGTTTTTAGTCGGCACAATTGTACGGCATACGGTAGCGGGTTGTGGAGCGGCCGAAGTTGTGGATGTAGCCGAAGGTGACGGAGGGGATACCGACGCTGTAGATGCCGCCGTTGGGGCCGGTGCTGCCACCGATGTGCGGAGGCATCATGATATATTTAAGGTCGATGAAGAAGTCGCCATTCTGGCTGACATAGCGGCGGATGAAGAGACCCCAGTCGGCGGCGAGGTCGAACCTAGGCTCATCATAGCGCCAGATAGGACCGGCACCGAGGTAAGGCATGAAGTTCCAGCGCACGCCACGCTTGAAGTCAATGAGGTGGCTGAGGTTCATCATGACGTCGGCATGGAGCATGCTGAAGGTGTAGTCGCCTTTGGGCTTCTGCGACACGGTGTCGTAGATTTCGTGTGCCGTAAGACCAGTGACCTCAAAGCGGATTGTCCAGAAATTGCTGAAGTTGCGACCGAACATGAGTTCGGGAGCGGCACCCACCATGACAAGACCACCGTGGTGGGGGTTGGTGAAGAGGGAGAAGGAGGAGTAGTTGGGGCCTATGCCGAAACCAACGAACCAGTCTTCGTCGGTGCTGCGCGACTCATACTCGGTGCGGCGGTGGAAGGGAGTCTCGGTGAAGTTGTGGGTGAAACCTCCAGTGAGTGTCCACATGCGGGGTGCTTCGCCGCCTGCGTCGAAACCTTCAGGCATGAAGTAGACTTTGCCTTCGAGGAAGAAGTCCCAACCCATGCCGAGACGGAAGGGCATATTGAAGCCGAAGAGCGTGTGGATGGCGTGGTCGGAGCCAAGAGTCACGGGATTTCCGTTAGGACCGTCGACAGTCAAACCGCCACGATAGGAGACGCCGAGACCCAGCAGGGGGTAGAAGTTGAGGCGCCAGTTTTTGATGCGGAAGAAGGTGGAGTTGAAGTCCCACAGGAACTCAGCGCTGGCGTGGGCGAAGCTGGCGCGGTGTACCTGATCCTGATTGCTGGGCACAACCTGGAAGTCGAGGTTGATGCGTGCAGCCAGGGGGCTGAGAATCCACTTGCCGACACCGATGCCACCGGCAAAGCCGTGTGTGGTGGGCGAACCTTCGCCTCCGTTGTTCCACCAGCTGACGCCGCCGCCCATGGTCATGAACATGTTGACGCCGAAGTCGGTGCCTATCTGAGCTTTCGCACCCGTGAAGGTGAGAAGCAGAAGCAATGATATAATGATTTTCTTCATGTTAAGATTGCTTGATTGCTTAATTGTTTGATTGTTTTAATCGACGCAGCTGTTGACGGGCATGCGGTAGCGTGTGGTGGAGTGACCCCAGTTGCTGATGTAGCCGACGGTGAACATGAGGTAACCTGTGCCGAGCATTGAGCCGTTGGGGCCTGTGCCACCAGCAATACGCGGAGGAACCATGATGTACTTGGCGTCGAAGAAGAAGTCGCCCATATTGTCGATGTAGCGGCGGAACATGATACCTGCGTCGGCGCCGAGACCGAATTCGGGATCTTTGTAGCGCCAGACAGGACCGGCTCCCAGGTAGGGCAGGATGTTCCACTTCTTGCCACGGCGGAAGTTGCCGAGGTGCGAGAGGTTGATCATAAAGTCGGTGTGGAGCGAGTTGAAGAGGTAGAGGGTGCCGGGCTGCATAACGTCTTCGTAGAGTATGTTGCCGTTGTCATCAACCATGGGAACATCGTTGTCGTCAAGCACAGCAGCCTGTCCGATGTGCGCACGGTGACGGGCGAAGAAACCCGAAAGTTCGAAGCGGATGGTCCAGATGTTGCTGTAGTTGCGGCCAAGCATCATGTCGCCGGTAATGTTCCATAGTTTGGAACCTTGGGCGAAGATGTGTTCAAACTCAAACGAGTTGAAGAGTGCGCCCACGCCGAAACCTGTGAACCAGTCCTCGCCAGTGTTGCGGCTCTCAAAGCCAGTGCGGCGGTGGTAGGGGTTGTCGGACCAGCGGCGTGTGAGACCGACGGTGGCGGTGTGCAGATAGCTGGTATTCTTACCCTCGATATGACTCTCAGGCACGAAGAAACATTTGTACTCGAGGAAAAAATCCCATTTGCTTCCTAAGCGAATGGGCAACTGGGCACCCAGCATGGCCTGGAAATCCGCAGTAGGATTTTCTACGCCGGAGAAGTTGTAATAAGCACCCAGGCCTATCAACGGGTAGATGGGACAGGGAACGAGGAATGTCTTGTTGTAGACATGGAAGAAGGTGGCGTTGACATCCCACATGAACTGTGCGCTGCCGAGGAAGCTCATTCCTGCGGCTGTGGAGCCGTCGCTCTTGGCGATGGCGGGGCCGCTGACCAACTCGGCGGCGACACGGAAGGCAAGAGGCCTCATGAGCCAGCGCGAGAGGTAGATGCCACCGGAGGGCATACCGAGAGTCTGGCCGGGCATGTTGTAGGTAGCACCGGCTCCAAACGACAGGAAGAAGGTGTTGTCGGCGTAAGCCGCACTTTCCTGTGCCTTCACTGGCGAGGATTGGAAACCGATGGCCAGTACCACGGCGACGACCATTGAGGCTTTGATTATCCTGTGCATTATTGCCATATTCTTGCAGTGTTTTTGTTTCTTACTTTTTGTGATTTCTCACCCTTTTGTGATTTCTCACCTTTCACCTCTCACCTTTCACCTCTCACCTTTCACCTTTCACCTCTCACCTTTCACCTCTTATGCTTTGGCGCGCTCGGAGAACTCCTTGGCGGAGACTTTCTCGACCTCTGGCTTGACCTGCTCCTTGAAGATAGTGGCGAGGTTGGATGCATAGAGGCGGTCGACGACCTGCTGGATGTTCTTGCGGTCAGCGGCTATGCTGCGGGCGGCCTGCTCGAGACGCTTCTCGGTCTCTTCTTTCTTCTCGCCGGCGGGCTTGTTATCGCCGCGGCGCAGGATGTCCTTGATGTAGTCGACTATCTGGTTGTTGGTGGGTTCGACGGGCTTGATCTCCTCGAGCTTGCTCTCGATGAGTTCCCACTTGAGGGATGGGACGTATTTTTCGGCCCAGTCGGCCTCGATCTGCTCGGGGGTCATCTCCTTCTCGCCGCGACTGGCAAACCATTTCTTGAGGAAGTTCTCGGGCAGGGGTTTGTCGAAGTTGTCGACGAGGGCGGTGCGGACCTGATTGACGAAGAGGTAGTCGCTCTGTTCGGCGTTGGCCTTCTCAATCTCTTTCTTCATAGCCTTGCTGAAGCCTTCGGCGTCCTTGATGCCCTGGCCGGGGAGAGCCATGTCGAAGAGTTCCTTGTTGAGCTCGTGGGGGATGATGCGGGAGATGCCGCTGAGGGTCAGTTCCACATCGCTCTTAAACTTCTTGGCAGCGTCGGTGTCGATGTGCAGTGCACGCTCGATGTCGGCCACGGGGAAGGTCTTGTAGAGATTGAAGACAATCTTGTCCTCGGCTTTCTTGCCTTCGAAGAGGGAGACGAGTTCCTCGTCTTTGATGTTGAGCAGGTTGAGGCTGGCGAAGGTGGAGACGCCGCCTTCTTTTACGTTGCCTTTCTTGTCGAGTTCAACGAGTTTGCCATACATGATGTCGCCTTTGCCGACGGTCTCGGGGGTTTCGAACTTGCCGTAGCGGTTGGTGACGTTCTCGATTTCAGCTTCGACCTCTTTTGCGGTGACCTTTATCTGATTGTATTTGACGTTGACCTTGCTCCAGTCGATGTCGAACTCAGGGGCGACGGCGACGTTGAAGTAGAAGGAAAAGGCGGTCTGCTTGGCGAAATCGACCTCGCCGGTCTTCTCGTCATCGCTCATGGGCATGCCGAGAATATGGAGTTTCTCGTCGTCGATATATTTGAAGAGGCTTGTGTTGAGGGTGTTCTGCACAGCGTCGCCGACAATGGCGGCCTTGTACATGCGCTGGATAAGGCCTATGGGAGCCATACCTTTGCGGAAGCCGGGAACGGTAGCCTTCTTCTGGTAGTCTTTCAGTTGTTTGGTGACAGTTTCCTGGTAGTCGTTTTCCTCAATATCAACCTTGATACAGAGTTCCAAATCGCTTAAATTCTCTCTTGAGATGTTCATCTGATTGATTAATTTATTGATTATTACTATATTTACTATTCTATGCTAAAATGCAAAGATACGCATTTATTTTAACATGGCGGCAATATTTTAAAATTATAGTATTATTTAACGGCAATTTAACATAATGGCAGCAGCCTCCCAACGGGTACCGGAGGGAGGTAAGTGATAGGTAAGTGATACGGAAGTGATACGGAAGTGAAGGGTTATTCTATACCGACGCCGAGGTTGCGGAGGTGTGTATAGAGGCCTTCGACTTTGTTGGAGGAGTCGGCGGGGAGCCACTTGTGGAGGTGTGTGCGGCGAGTGGCGAAGATACCGAGGCCACCGTCGATGTTGGTGTAGGGTTCACGGCCTAGTGTGATGGAGGTTCCAGCGCTGAGGGAGGACACGTAGGCGTTGTAGTCTTCGGAACTGACGGTGAGGAAGAGGTCGACCATCTTAAGGTATTTCTTGGGACGGGAGTCGTCCTGCAGTCGCGACTTAAGGTCGGCGAGGAATGCGTAGCGGGAGTAGTTGACGGTGAGTGTAGGAGATGTGCCGCGTGAGACGGCAGTAGGTGCGTGGAGATCAACATAGTTAGTATCGCCCTGGACGGAGTAGTAGAAGCGGATGACAGGCTGGTAGCGACGGCCGAAGCGGAGTGTGTCCCACTCGATGCGGCAGGTGTTCTGCTCGTCGTAGAAGGCGAACTGGCCGCGAATGGTGCCGTCGGGCATAGTGGTAAGAGAGGGTTTCTTGATGATGGAGGGCTTGACCTGAAGAATGAGGGGAATGGTGTCGGCAGAGGCGGCAATAAGGCGGCCGTCGGAGGTGTGGCGGACGCGGAGCTGATAGCGGCGTGTGGTGTCGAGGGGATGAGTGGAATAGTAGAGCGGCTGGGCGATGTGGGCGAAATGGCCGGTGTCGCGGTCGCGGGTGGTATAGAAGAATGGTATGCTGTCGACGCGGTGTCCGAAGGTGTCGAAGACTATGAGTGAGACGTCGAGGGCGCCTTGGGGGTAGTTGATAGAGTCGGATATCTGGGCGGGAGTGTAGATATCGCCTTCGGTAAGGTAGCATTTCTCGACACGCACCCAGGAGGTGTCATCGTCCTGGTCAAGGAGGCAGTAAACGATAGGAACCTCGCGCCACTGCGCGTTGGGCGAGAAGTCGACGGTGCAGGAGGAAAGCAGCAGCAGGACTGCCATTAAAGTGAAAAGTGAAAAGTGAAAAGTAAAAGGTTTATTTTTCATTGCGTTATATGCTCTTCAATTTGTATTTCGTCGGCGAGAAGCCAAGGTTTGAGACCTTTGGCGCGATGCCATGCGGGGATGCGGAGAATTGTGTGTGGAGTGATGCGGAGGAAACCAATTGCCGACTGCGGCGGCTGGACACGCAGTTCGACAAGTTGGGGTGTGTTCTGTTCCTGGTCGGCAGGCGTGAATGGCGTAGCTACGGTGACGGAGTCGGTGTAGGTGGTGCCGTCGGCTGAGAAGGCCACAGTGACACTGTCGGGGGCAAAGGCCCAGAGGGCGGGCGAATGGGCATAGCGGAGGATGACGGCGTCGGCGACGACGGGTTTTGCGAGTTCGACTGTGGTGACAGGCGCTTCGCCTGAGAAACCAAGCCAGCCGCGGGAGAGGTCGTCGACATCGGCGGTGAGGCCGTCGAAAAGGATGGTGTCGGTGCCGACGTTGTAGGGGGTATTGGGTTTGCGCGAGAAGGAGGTGCGCACGATGTAGTCGTAGTTGAATTTGCGGGTGGCGGTGAAGGACGGAGATGATATTGCTTGATTGTCTGATTGCTTGTGGTGTGCCGTCGGCTCGGCCGACAATGCTTGAGTGGGCTTGCGGCCTTTTCGTACAGTGGGTTCTGGTTTAGGTGCTACGGGGAATGAGCGGGCTTTGACGACGGTGGTGGCGGTGATGAGGATGGGCTCAGTGTAGAGCGGCGACTCGACAGTAGGCTCAGTGCCGTCGAGGGTATAATGGATGTCGCACTGTTGGGGCGACGAAATGGTCACTGTGAGGGGTTGCGAGAAGCGGGGCGAAGAGGCGGAGATGGTGGGCGGGTCAAGGATGGCGGAGGTTGTGGAGGGGTACTCCAGAGCCATGAAGTCGGTGGGGTTGATGCCCGTACCGGCACGGGGATAGGGCTTCACAAGGAGGCGCAGGGTGCGGCCGTCGCCCTCGGGAGAGAGGACGAGACTCTTGTCATTGAAGGACATTGTGGCCTGTTGGTCTATGATACGGAGGAAAAGACCTTCATAGGGGGTAGCGAGTGAGCACCAGCGGGTGTTAAGGTATGTTTGATTGCCTGATTGCTTGATTGCCTGAGTATTGATGGAGACGATGCCTGGATTGTTGTCGGGTAGGAGCACTTCGCGGTCGAGGCCGTACCAGACGATGCTGTCGTACTTCTGGTGCTGCATGACGATTTCAGGATAAAGTGTGCCTCGGACTTTGTCGGTGGGCGAGAAGGTGTAGGTTACGACGATATCGCCGGAGCTGTAGCGAGTGGTGGTTTGGCGGACGTCGCACATCACGGCGCCCGTAGCGTTGGTGTAGCGCAACATGGCGTCGGAGCAGAATGTATACGGGTCGGGGCGGCGTTGCGCAGTGGCTTCGACATGCGACTTCCACGATTCATAGCCGCGGAAGCGCAATATAGGAAGCGGATGAGCGACCGAGTCGCCTAGCGACAGCGTATCGGTGTTTTTGAGCGACAGCGGCACGGGTGTCGTGGTGTTGCTCTGTAGGAGGAAGACGGTGCTTCCAACGGCTGTGGACTTCTGACTGGCAGCTTTTGCCCTGCGGCTTACATTGAAGCGGATGAAAAGTTCCTCGCCGGGAGCGAGGTCGAGGGCCGGGATGCGCATGCGCACCTTGTCGCTCTCGCCGCCGGGGGCAGCGACAGGCAGGTCGCCGGAGATGATGTTGGGACGCAGGTTTGTGTAGATGGTGTAGTCGAGCGCATAGTCGGCGAAGGTGGCGAAGTCGTTGTTGTTGGTGACGATGAATTCGCCCTCGTCCTGTGTTATCTTGGAAACACGGACGTTGAAGGGAGCGTAGAGGTGCTTGAGGGTGGAGAGAGGCACGGAGGCCAGAGGCCAGCGCTCGACGAAGCAGCCCTGCAGCTGGCGCTGCGTGGCAACGAGCTGCCACAGTTGCTGCAGTTGTCCGAAATTGTCGCTGTTGCCGCTGGCAGACAGAATAATCACGGGTCGGTCGCCACTTTTTTCAAGTGTCTGCCTGACGACAGATGCTGTAGGGTTGGCGGGTGCAAGGATGTCGGTATTGTCGGAATGGCCGGCGGCGGAGAAGAGTACCGGGCGGTTCTTCTCGAGTTGCTTGAGACGCTTGTAGGCAGCGGTCATGCAGACACCGTTGTCGGGAGTGTTGCCGAGCGACCAGGCGATGATGGAGGTGTGGTTCCTATAGCGGCCGTAGAGGTTCTGCACACGCTGCTCGAAGAGTGGTGCGAAGTCCTGGTCGGTGGCCACAGCATGGCGCTGTGACGAGAGTGGCATGAGGTTGGCGTCGGCGATGACATAGAGGCCCTGCTGGTCGCAGAGTTCGTAAAAATAGGCGTCCATTGGCGAATAGCGCGAGGTGCGTACGGCGTTGATGTTGTTCTGCTTCATCGCCGTGATATCGCGCAGCATCTGCTGGCGCGAGGCATAGCCCTCGGTGTGCTCTATGCCGTAGGTGACGCCGCGCAGCGTCACGGGCTTGCCGTTGACCTTCATCACGCCGTCTTCTATCACCACTCGGCGGAATCCGAAACGTCCTCCGACCACTTCCTCTTCCTCCATCTTCTCGTTGCGCAGACGTACGACGGCGGTATAGAGCACGGGCGTTTCGGCGCTCCATGCCCCTACCCCGCCCCATGTGCGGCTGAGTTCTACGGGTTCTTCGGTGCGACCGTCGAATATCACCCAGCGGCCCATGCGGTCGAGCTGTCGGCCTTGAGGGTCCCACACCTCGACCTCGACGTAGTATTTGCCCTTTTTCTTGCTGTTGAAGACTTTGGCACCGACGGTGAGGGTACCCATCGAAGAGGCCGGCTCGTAGTCGCCCACAAGGTCGAGGTCGGCGATGCAGGGGTCGGTCTTGAAGATGATAAAGGGCTCACCGTTGAGTCCCACCGCTATGGTGCTGTCCTCAAGGAGGGCGCCGCGTGGCGACTTCAGAGCTTCGATGGTGAGGGTGTTCTCTTTACCGTATTTAAGGGCTTGGTCGAGCAGGAACTCGTTCCAATGGCGCGAGTCGTCGCCGTAGCCGACGAGTTTACCGTTCACCGATACGCGGCAGGCGCGGCCACAACGCACGTTGAAGTATACGTTGTAATACTTCCACGATTTGGATACGTCAATCTGCTTTGTGTAGATAATCGAGCTGTCGGTACTGCGCTGTTTCCAACTGCCGCTAATCTCCTGGTAATAGGGAGAAGAGCGGTAGTCGAGCTTCTGCAGGCCGTTCTCGTCATCATAAGCCACAACATTTGCCCTGGGGGCAACGGGGTTCTGCGACACAGCGGAAAGAGAAGCCGCACACAGCAGCATCATACAAAGCAGTAGACGACGCATGGGTTTTGAGCTGTTTTTAGAAGTAGAAGCTCATACCTGCGCTAAGCACATGCAGAGCCATCTGGTCGGCCTTCTTGAAGGTGCCGTCGTCCTCGTAGCGGGTCACCTCGTTGGCGTTGAGCAGCTTGTAGCCGGCATGAATACCTATGGCGAAGTCGCGGTCGATGGCGTAACGAGCACCGACTTCGGCTCCGAAATAGAGACCGCCTTTGGTGATCTTCACCGTATTGCTGCTGGCACCTACAGGCAGCGCATAGCCGCATTGTGCTACGAGATATGGCGTCAGACGGGCACGCTTAAGGTGGCTGCGCAGCTCGATGAAGAGGGGCAACTGTGTGTACGAACCGCGGGGGTCGTAGACGTAGGCAAAACCGCCGCCGAGACCTGCTTCTTTGCGGAACTGGAAGCCTGCCGAGAGGCCCATCCAGGCACCTCCGAGGGTGTCGGCCTCACCGTTGAGGCCAACCGAACGGTTGAAGTTGTGCATATAGGCACCGTCAACGACGGCGTAGAAGCCGCGCCACTTGTATTCGATATGCCGCTGGGCGGCTGCTGTGCCGCAGAGGCACAGCAGCGCTACAGCAACAAGAATTGTCTTTTTCATTTCATTCAAGTTTTAAGTTTTAAGCTTTAAGTTTTAAGTGGACTTACGCCACTTACAGCTTAACACTTACAGCTCAAAGCTTTTTTCAGGCATTCATCTTCTTCAGGTCGGGGCTGATGATCAGCGTGGCCTCAGTGGCGGCCTGCACCTGCTCGACGGTGAACTCGGGGTTGATCTCGGTGAGCACAATGCCCTTGGGGGTGACTTCCATCACGCCCATCTCGGTGATGATCATGTTCACCTGGCCCTTTGCGGTGAGCGGGAGGGTGCATTTCTTCAGAATCTTGGGGTTGCCCTTGGCGGTGTGCTCCATAGCGAGGATCACCTTCTTGGCACCGACGAGGAGGTCCATAGCGCCGCCCATACCGGGGGTCTTCTTGCCGGGGATCATCCAGTTGGCGAGGTCGCCTTCTTCATCAACCTGCATGGCGCCGAGGACGCTGACGTCGACGTGACCGCCGCGGATGATGCCGAACGAGGTGGCGCTGTCGAAGGTCGACGCACCGGGAACATGGGTGATATAACCGCCGCCGGCGTTGATGAACCAGGGGTCTTCCTTACCCTCTTCGGGGGTGGGACCCATACCAATCATGCCGTTCTCGCTCTGCAGGATGACGTGGACGCCTTCGGGCAGGAAGTTGGGGATCATGGTCGGCAGACCGATACCGAGGTTGACGACATCGCCGTCGTGCAGCTCCTGGGCAGCGCGCTTGGCGATAAAGGGTTTAATCTGTTCTTTTTCCATGTTTTATTATTGTTTGATTGTTTGATTGCATGATTGTATGAGTGCTACGCAGGTCAAGTCAACCCATTACGCTGCTTTATTGTGTAAACACTTGAATTAAGCATCTTGTATAGTTCTTCTACCTGTGTTTTTAGTTCCTCATACTTTTTTACAGAAATATTATTGCTTGAACACAACAAATCCAACCAATAATATGTTTCATTCGCTTCTTTCAATGAAATTGCCACTTTATGGGCAAAATCCAAAGGACTTTCCGCACTTAAAGCCTCACAGTAATTTGCCCCAATGCTTGTGCCTGATTTGAGTATCTGCTTAGACATAATATACTCTCCTTTATCTCTCAATTCATTGCACATAGCAATTATTACAAGAGAGAATGTTTTGCATTTTTCGTATATTATTCCTTTGGTTCGCATTACTCAAGCAATCAAACAATCAAGCATTCACGCAATAATATCATTTCCAGCCGCGGGCCACCATCTCCTGAGCGATGTAGGAGGCTTCGTCGTCGGCGTAGGTGTTGGGACCGAAACCGGCGTCGTAGCCGAGTTCCTTGGCCAGTTCGTGGCTGATACGGGGACCACCGCAGATAAGGATGACCTTGTCGCGCAGGCCCTCGGCTTCGAGCATCTCGACGAGCTCGGTGAGGTTCTTGATGTGGACGTCCTTCTGCGTCACCGTCTGGCTGACGATGAGGGCGTCGGCGTGGAGCTCGATGCCTTTGGCGATGAACTCCTCGTTGGGCACCTGGCTGCCGAGGTTGTAGGCGTCGATCATGTCGTAGCGCTCGAGGCCGTAGTGGCCGGCGTAGCCCTTCATGTTCATGATGGCGTCGATACCAACGGTGTGGGCGTCGGTGCCGGTGGAGGCACCGACGATGACTATCTTGCGGCCGATGTGCTCACGGATATACTCGTCGCATTCGTGCATGTCCATAGTGGTGCTCTCCACCTTGGGCACGTGGATGCTGGTATAATCCACCGTGTGGGTCAGCGAGCCGTAGCAGTTCATGAAGCAGAAACCTTCGGTGAGTTCCTTCTGGTAGACCACCAGCGGGTTCTCGAAGCCCATCTTCTTGAGCAGCTGCTTGGCGGCCTCTTCGGCTTCCGCGCCAGCGGGTACCGGCAGGGTGAAGCTGAGCTGCACTTTGCCGTCGTTCATGGTGTCGCCGTATGGCTTTATCTTGGTGAGGTCAAGGGTTTTGTCGTAATCCTTTGCCTCCATCGAATACAATCCTTCGCTCATGTCTTTTATTGTTTGATTGTTTGATTGCTTGATTGTTTGAGTATTTGCCTGCGCAAGCCACTCAAGCATTTACACATTCAAGCATTCAAGCATTATTTTTTACCTTTCATTAGTTCAACAAACGGGTTAAAGTAGTGCTCGCCCTTGAGGGTGACGCCGTCGAGGCCCTTGCCGCCGTTCTTCGGACGTTTCACGTTGGCAAAGATACCTTTCTCCAAAGCGGTGAAGAGGCCTTCGCTCTCCATTGCCTCGAGGAGTTTGGTGGCGTTGTGCAGCACTTCCTGTGCGCGGCTCTTGATGATGCCGCCCTCCTTGAATTCCACCTCTTCGCCGATGTCCTTCATGTTGTTGAAGATGTATTTGGCGTTCTCGATACTGAGGTAGCGGTCGCTCATGAAGGGGGTGTGGATAGCCTCGGTGGGCATACCGAGCAGCTGCAGGCCCTGGTGGGTCCACTGGCCGATGATGTTGAAGAGGGCATCCTGTATGTGGCCGCGGAAGATGTTGCCGGTCATGAACTTCGTCGGAGGCATGTATTTCAGCGGTGCGTTGGGGAATATCTCACGCAGCATCTGTGCCTGTGCCAGCTCGTAGAGGAAACCGTTTTCGAGCATGGGGTCCATCTCGAAGGCGTGACCGAGACCCTGCTGTTCGCTGGGCAGGCCGGCCATGAAGGCGAGCTGCTCGTTGATGAAGTCGGAGGCCAGCACGGTGTGAGCTTCTTCGTAGGCATCGGCGGTGGTCAGGTAGTTGTCCTCGCCGGTGTTGATGATGACGCCTGCGAAGCCGTTGATGATGCGGCTGAAGTATTGGTCGATCAGCGTGCGCTGCATGTTGATGTCGCGGAACAGGATGCCGTAGAGGGCGTCGTTGAGCATGACATCGAGTCCTTCGAGGGCGCCCATAGCGGCGATCTCGGGCATGCAGAGGCCGGAGCAGTAGTTGCAGAGGCGTATGTAGCGGCCCACCTCCTCGCCTACCTCGTCGAGAGCTTTGCGCATAATGCGGAAATTCTCCTGCGTGGCGAAGGTGCCGCCGAAGCCTTCGGTGGTGGCGCCGTAGGGCACGTAGTCGAGGAGCGACTGGCCGGTGGTACGGATGACGGCGATGATGTCGGCACCCTGACGTGCGCCTGCCTGTGCCTGCACTACGTCTTCGTAGATGTTGCCGGTGGCGACGATGATATAGAGGTAGGGCTTCGAGCCTTCGCCGATGGTCTCTATGTATTTCTCACGGCGGAGGCGGTTGCCGCGCACCTTATCGATGGTGGCGTTGATTACAGGCTCGAGGGCTTTGTCAATGTCGGCCTTCGGGTGCACGGGGAGTTTGGTGATGTCAAGGGTGCCTGCGGCAATGGCTTCTGCTATCTGCTGCGGGTTCTTGCCGGTCTCGACCATAGCGTTGCCAACATAGAACATGACGCCTTCACCGAGGACGCCGTTGCTCTTGAGGTGCTCCACGACGACGTTGGGCATGGGCACCTCATTGTCGTCGATGCCGTCGATTCCAAGGAAGCGGCAGAGGGTGCGTTCCACAGCAACTGTGGTGTAGTCTTCGACAAAATCCTGCACCTGTCCAGCGATACGGCGTGCTACGTCGCGCGCATGCTCAACCTCGTTAAAATCCAGTCCTACTTTACTTTTCTGCATTGTTGATATAGTATTTGTTTATCGTTTTTACACAATAATTCGAACTGCAAAGATACGAACTTTTTTTAATATATAATAGAAAAAAATAAAAAAGGCCGCCCAGAGTGTCGGGCGGCCATATATAATTCACGATGGTTGACGGTTCTTATTTCCTTACTACTACTGCGTTGGGGTATTTTGAGAGGTCGAGGCGGAAGTAGTCGTCCTTGAGGCCTATCTTTATCTTGGTGATGGTCATAGTGACTCTGGCGCCTTTGGCGGAGGTGCGCATCTCGTGGAGGTAGTAGTTTTTGGCGGCGACTTTGAGGGAGAGTTTCTTGATCTCCGATTTCTTGTCTATGGGGTCGGAGAAGTCTATCTCATAGTAGCCGTCTTTGAGTTTCATCTTGGCCTTGCGGAAGCCCTTGGCGAGGTCGAGGTCGGCACCGTCGCCGTTATTCCTGTCTTTGGCACCTTTGGTGATAGTGATGGTGTCGGCCTTACCGGTATTCATGATTTCCCAGGTCTCGTTGCCGTCATAACCCGATTCCATAGTAACTTCGACGCCGACGATTTTCATCGTCACAAGAGCCCGGTCCATTTCGCCTTTGCTGCCCATGACAAGCTTAGAGTTGGTGAGCGTCACGGGACCCATAGCGACTTTCATGTCCATTGTGTACTCGAGGCCGTTGGGGTTTTTCATAGCGGCCTGACACTTGTCCATCACCTCGGTGACCTCTGCGGGAATCTGGGCGCGGAGAGGTGAAAGGTGAGAGGTGAAAGGTGAAAGGTTAAAAGTAAAAAGTGAAATAACGGCTAAAAAGAATACTTTTTTCATAATGTAATGACGGTTTATTATTTTTTACGATTAAGGCAATGGCGGATGGGGGCAAAGGCGTTGCGCAGTAGGCATACGGTGGGCGCTGCGAGGCGTGCACCTACAGGCACCCAGGCGAGGGCCACCAATCCCCACAAGGCGCCGATGTCGGCGAGACGGCTCATCCACATGCCGCCGGTAGCGGCCATCACTATGGCAATGACTATGGCGTAGAGGATGGCAAGTACCAGGCGGACGCCAAA
Organism: Bacteroidales bacterium; assembly: GCA_045222795.1. Taxonomy (GTDB): domain Bacteria; phylum Bacteroidota; class Bacteroidia; order Bacteroidales; family P3; genus Colimorpha. The sequence goes on along the minus strand of JBGUZF010000094.1, from coordinate 16,785 downwards.
ATTGATGGAACTGCGGAACTGCGGGTCGGCGACTTTCTTCTTTACGATGAGATGCGTGGGGATGAAGGTTATCGGGTAGCAGACAATGCAGAAGAGGAGCACCCATCGGACAACGGGTACCAGCACGGCGGCAATGACGATAGCAATGAGAAATGTAAGATGTAAGATGGATGATGGAAGATGTGAAATGGATGATGGATGATTAGGGGGGTAATTCTCAATTCTCAATTCTCCATTCTCAATTTCACGAGCAATTTTCTGGCGCATTAGGAAGCGGTTCCATGCGGTGTTTTTCAGTCCTTCGCGGCGGCGGTAGTCGCGGTTGAGGCTGTTGCAGAGCGAGTATATCTGGTCGTAGCTGTCGTTGTCGCGGATGTCGAGCATCAGGGGCGAGAGGGCGGCGGTGAGCGCGTCGCGCATCTGGTTGAGGGCCACGGGTTCGTCCTCGAGGTAGGTCTCCATGAAGGGCTGCACGGGTATGGGCTTGCCTATGTTGACCACGAGGTTGCTGTAGGGCCGCTCGTAGTGGTCGAAGTCGATGCCCGTTGGGACGATGTACAGCGGGTAGTCGCCCAGGCGCTGCTGCGTCTCGCCGGCGATGCGGAACATGCCCTTGCCCAGCGGCAACAGCTGGTGGCGGTTGTTGTGGCGTCCTTCAGCCATGAGGCAGAGGGGGTAGCCGTCGAGCAGCACGTCGCGGCATTGGTCAAAAATGGCGTGGTTCTTGCCCAGGCTGCTCTTGCCGTCGCGTATGCGGTAGACGGGGAGTATGCGAAGGAAGGTAAGTATTGCGCGGATGGTGGGCTTGGCGAAGATGTCGGCACGGGCAAGAAAGACAGGGGGCTTGGGAGCTATGCAGAGTACGGCAAGGGGTTCCATGAGGCATTGCTGATGACAGGGGGCAATGATGTAGGCGCCGTCGGTGGGCAAGTTGTCGAGGCCGCGGACGACGAAGTGGCGGTAGTGACAACGGGTGGCGAATTGCACCAGCGGACTTAACAGGTTGTACAGATGATTGTTATCCTGTATTTTCTTGCTCATGGAGGACTTTTTCTTTTTGCAAAGATACGAAAAAAATCGCATGCGCGTTACATTATAATGTAGTACTTTTTGACGTTATGCAAAAACACTTGACACTAAAAACTTAAACTTAAAACTTCCAGCTTAAAACTTAAAACTAACGATATGACCTCTTTTGCAGACCTTTCGGCATGGACCTGGCTGATCCAGTTTTTCATCATCGTGGTGGCCCTTCTGGTGGCCAACCTTGTTCGGTGCAACGTGCCGCTCTTCAGGCGCAGCCTGCTGCCGTCGGCGTTGCTGGCGGGATTGCTCATCCTCTGCCTCAAGCCCCTGGGATTCTTCTCGGCGCTGGTCGACAAGCATGCTATGGAGATAGTGACCTATCACGCCCTGGGCCTCGGCTTTGTGGCGATGGCGCTGAAGAACAAGAAGCTTAAGAGCGCCACCTCGACCATCAAGGTGGTGGAGACGGGCGCCGTCACCGCCAGCACCTATATCCTGCAGGGCCTCGTGGGTCTTACTATCACGGTGCCGCTGTTCCTCTTCGGCAAGGAGCTCTTCTACGCTTCGGGCCTCCTGCTGCCGATGGGTTACGGCCAAGGTCCCGGACAGGCGCTGAACTTCGGCGTCACCTTCGCCCAGTGGGCCGACGGACAGGGCCTCGTGTTCCACGGTTCCGACTTCGGACTTAGCATCGCCGCCACAGGCTTCATCGTGGGAAGCCTCGTGGGCGTGATATACATGAATGTGCTGCGCCGCAAAGGCAAACTGAAAGTGCGCGAGAAGGCCGAGGCCGAGCGCTACACGCTGGCCGACTACGAGTCGGAGGGCGAGATACCGCATTCGGAGTCCATCGACAAGCAGACGGTGCAGTTGAGCCTCGTACTGCTCGTCTATGCGCTGGTGTTCCTGCTGATGTACGGCGTGCAACAGATGGATCTGGGCAACTTCGGCACCAACACCCTCAAACCGCTGGTGTGGGGCTTCAACTTCCTCTGGGGCACCCTCCTCGGCGTGCTGGTGAAATGGGTCATCGGCCGTCTGCGCAAGAGCAACCTCATGCAGCGCGAATATATCAACAACTACACCCTCGACCGCATCGCCGGCACCTGCTTCGACTTCATGATTGTGGCAGGCACCGCAGCCATCGACTTCAACAACCTGCGGGGCCTCTGGCTGCCGCTGATACTGATATGCACGCTGGGCGCTGTGGCCACTTTCTTCTATGTATTGCGCTGCTGCAAGAAGCTCTATCCCGACTACGAGTACGAGGGCTTCTTCTCGATGTTCGGCATGCTGACGGGCACCGCCAGCAACGGCATGATACTGCTGCGCGAGATCGACCCGCGCTTCGAGACCCCCGCGGCCAACAACCTGGTGCTGCAGACCATCCCTGCCCTAGCCTTCGGCTTCCCTGTGCTGCTGCTCATGGGCTTCGCCCCACAGAGCCTCACTAACACGCTCATCACTATGGGCATCATGGTCGTGGTCCTGCTGCTCTTCTGCCTCTTCATCTTCAGAAAGAGAAAAAATAAAACGGCAAATTAAATGAATTGCCAATTCGAGTAATTCGCCAAAAATTAAAAGCAGACAAATTCGTTTAATTCGCAAAATTCGCCGTTAAAACAAGCAAGACTGTACCGCATAATTCGAGTAATTCGCCAATAATCAAAAAGCAGACCTATTCGTTTAATTCGCAAAATTCGCCGTTAAAATAAAAAACATCATGAAAAAGACATTACTTTTTGTAGCAATACTTTCAACTCTCACCTTTCACCTTTCACCTTGCCAGGCGCAGGAAGAGACCCACGTGCGCAAGGGTTGGACCTTCGGCGTGCTGCCCAGCGTGGCCTACGATGCCGACCTCGGCTTCCAGTATGGCGCGCTGACCAACATCTACTACTTCGGCGACGGCTCGACCTATCCCGAGTACCTGCACTCGTTCTACGCCGAGGCGGCCTACACCACCAAGCATTTCGGACTCTTCCGCTTCAGCTACGACTCGAAGCACCTCATCCCCAAGCACCGCCTGAGCGTCGACCTGACCTACCTGCCCGACCAGATGTGCGACTTCTACGGCTTCAACGGCTACCAGAGTGAATACAACGCCACCTACTCGAACCAGGACGACGCAGCCTACATCTCGCGCGCCTACTACAAGTACCACCGCGACCTCTTCCGCTTCTCGGCCGACATACAGGGCTCCATAGCCAAGAACCTCTACTGGAACGCCGGTATCGGCCTGCTGCACTTCAGCGTAGGCAGCGTCGACATCGACCGCCTCAACTCCTACACCAAGAACCACGACAAGTGGCTGCCCGACACGGTGTCGCTCTTCGACTACTATGTCAACGACGGCTATATCAGCACCGCCGAGTCTAAAGGCGGCCTGCATCCCTACATCCATGCCGGCCTCACCTACGACACCCGCGACCGCCTGCAGAACCCCACACGCGGCATCCACACCGACGCCTTCCTGACCCACTATGCGGGCATCGGCGATATGACAGGCTATGGCAACCTGAAGTTCAACTTCAACTTCCGCCAGTACCTCTCTCTCTACACAGACCGCATCATCTTCGCCTACCGCGTAGGTACCCAGCTCACCCTTTCGGGCAACAGCCCCTTCTACCTCAACACCTACCTCAACCAGCTTTACATGCAGCGTGTGGTGTACGAAGGACTCGGCGGCGCCAACTCGGTGCGTGGCATCATGCGCAACCGCATCCTCGCCCCAGGCGTGGCCTTCGCCAACGTCGAACTGCGCACACGCGTGGCAAGCCTGAAAGTCGGAAAGAATATGTTCTATCTCGGATTGGTGCCGTTCATCGACGCCGGTATGGTGGTGCAGCCCTACGAGGGCGACATCATGCTCGACCCGCACGACTTCACCCATTCCGACGCCCTCATCGGCGACCCGTCGCTCTACGACGACAGCCGTCTCTACGAGCCGCATCTCGGCGGCGGCATAGGTCTCAAGGTGGCTATGAACGACAACTTCGTCCTCTCGGTCGACTGGGCAACGGCCTTCGACAAGCAGGACAACTCTAAGTTCAGCAATCTCTACATAAAGATGGGTTACATGTTCTAATCCCCCAACGGATCTACTTGGTGGCCGTGCTGTCGGCCACAGCAGTCTTCTTCTTTGGTTTCGGCATCTTGATGTCCGACAACGAATGGTTGCGGTGGATGCGGATGAAGTCGACATATCCGCTGATACCGGGGCAATGGCCCGTCTCGGTATACTGCCACAGGGTGAACCGCGTGGTGGGATAGCCGCGATAGTTGGCTATGAAGATATGGTACTTGGAATACTTCTTGTTGGCGAAATGGATCTTGTACACGCGCTCCGAGGTGTAGATCACCGGACGCACGCCGTACTCGCTCTGCATCAACTCCAGGAGTTTGTCGACACGTTCCATATACAGCCTCCCGGCATGATGCCCTTCGATGTCGAGCACGGGCACCAGGTCCTGGTCGGCTTTCTTCACCATCTTGCGTATGTTGGCCATCTGCTGGTAGGCGGTGGTCTTGCTGCTATACACGTGGTAGCTGCCTACGAGGAGACCGGCCTTGCGGGCGTTCTTTATGTTGGACTTGTAGTAGGGGTCCTGTATCGAGGTACCCTCGGTGGAGCGGATATAGACGAAGCGTATGGTGGAGTCTTTGGCCACCTTCTTCCAGTTGATGTCGCCCTGGAACTTCGACACATCGATGCCGCGATGGCGCACCTGAGCTTGTGCGCCGACGGCACACAAGCTCAGCAGCACCAGCACCAGCAGCTTACAACTTAATCTCTTCGCCATTGCTATTATAGAATCTGTATTCCAGCAGGCCGTTCTGCTCCGATTGCTTGAGGGTGAGCCACACACGGTGGCGGCGCATCCATTTCATGCGGCGGCTGAAAAGCCCCCCCTTGGTGAGGTAGGCATGGATGTAGGGATGCGTTACGATGGTGTAGCGGTGCTCGTTCTGCGAGGTGGTGAGGTACTTGAGGTTCGACTCTATCTCGTCGACCACCACGAGGCTCTGCTTGATATGGCCCGAGCCGCCGCACATGGGGCATTGCTCCTGCACGTCGACCTCGACGGCGGGACGCACCCTCTGGCGCGTGATCTGCATCAAGCCGAATTTGCTCAAGGGCAGTATGGTGTGGCGAGCCTTGTCGGGACGCATGGCTTCGGTCATCACGTCGAAGAGCTTCTTGCGGTTCTCGGCCTTGTCCATATCCACGAAGTCGACGATAACGATGCCGCCCATATCCCTCAGGCGCATCTGGCGCGCTATCTCTATGGCGCTCTCTATGTTCACCTGCAGGGCGGTATCCTCCTGGCCGCTGCCGGCCTTGATGTGGTTGCCGCTGTTGACGTCGATGACGTGCATAGCCTCGGTGTGCTCCACATAGAGGTACACACCCGAGCGGATGGTGACGATCTTGCCGAAGGCACGCCGTATGTCGCGCTGCACGCCGAACTGCTCGAAGATGGGCGTCTCCATCTTGTAGAGCTTCACAATGTCCTCGCGGCCGGGGGTGGTGACACCCACGAAGCGGCGCACGGTGTCGTAGACGACGGGGTCGTCGACGGTTATGGAGTTGAAGTCGTCGGTGAGCACGTCGCGCAAGAGGGCCGTAGTGGTGTCGAGCTCGGCATGCACCTTGCAGGGCGAGCTGACGCGCTTCAACTTGGCAGTCATCTCCTTCCAGTTCTCCACCAGCTGGCGCAGGTCAGCGTCGAGCTCGGCGACGCTCTTGCCCTCGGCCACAGTACGCACTATGACGCCAAAGTTCTGCGGACGTATGCTCTGCACCAAGCGGCGCAGGCGGTTGCGCTCCTCCGAGCCTTTAATCTTCTGCGAGATGGACACCTTGTTGCTGAACGGGCACAGCACCAGGTAGTGGCCGGCGATGCTTATGTCGCCGCTCACCTTGGGACCCTTGGTCGAGATGGGCTCTTTGGTCACCTGCACCAGTATGGGCTGCCCCACCTTGAGCACGTTGCCGAAGTTGCCCACCTTCTCCAGTATGGGCTCTATCTTGAAATTAGACAATGTCGCAACGCCGGCATCTCCATTCATCGCCAGGCGCAGGTATTTGTCAACCGAGTTGTAGTCGGGACCCAGGTCGAGGTAGTGCATGAAGCCTTCCTTGTCGCCGCCCACGTCGATGAAGGCGGCGTTGAGGCCCTGCATTATCTTCTTTACTTTGCCGAAGTATATGTCGCCGACAGCATACTGGCCGCCGGGTTGTTCCTTGTGTAGTTCCACCAGCCTCTTGTCCTCCAGCAGGGCAAGCTGTACCCCTTCGTCTCCACGGGCTGATATAATGAGGTCTTTATCCACAGTGTTCAGTGGTTAGTGTTTAGTGTTTAGCGATAATAGCAAAAAACAAATTACATGTCATCCTTCTCGGGTGACGTGTAATTTGTTTTAAGATTTTAGAAGAGTACCTTCTTTCGAAGGAGTCCGTTCGCAACCTTACGGTCGCACTCAGACCTTATTTCTTCTTATGTCTGTTCTTGCGCAGGCGTTTTTTACGCTTGTGCGTAGACATTTTGTGACGTTTGTGCTTCTTTCCGTTAGGCATTGTTCCTATACTTTATTATTTCACTTTCTTTTTGACATCCTGCATGAAAGTCTTGGCGGGCTTGAAAGCGGGGATGTTGTGAGCCGGGATGATGATGGTGGTGTTCTTGCTGATGTTGCGGCCAGTCTTCTCAGCGCGTTTCTTCACGATGAAGCTGCCGAAACCACGCAGGTACACATTCTCGCCCTCGGAAAGGCTCTCTTTGATAACGGTCATGAACTCCTCGACAGTGGCCTGGATGGCGACTTTCTCGATACCGGTTTTCTGAGCTATTTCAGCTACGATTTCTGCCTTTGTCATTTCTCTTAATTTTTTATTGTTAATAATTGTTTTTCAAGTCAAATCGGAGTGCAAAAGTAGAACTTTTTTTTAAACCAGCGAATATTTTTTTTCGTTTTAACAATCTCATCCACCCTCACCAACTGGTTACCAACACTTTGCACCACAAAAATTTTTGCATTACTACCCACTATCCACTACCAACTACCCACTCCAAACGCCCTTTAACAGCTAATTTTTAAACCTTTAATTACATCGATTTAGGAGACAGGAGACAGGAGTTTTTCGCTAATTTGATTTTATTTAGCGGTGCTGACTCACTTCATTAATTTGATATCAAGGTGTTCGCGACCTTCGGTTCAAAGCCTGCAAGCAGGCAAAAGACAAATGCGTGTTTTCTTTGGTAGTGCTATGTAGTGCCGTGTAGTGCTATGTAGTGCAATGACAAATGTTTCTGCCGCGTACTTTGCTCACCGATGGTATTGTCCCCGCACTCCCTCGCACTCCCTCGCACTCCAATGCACTCCCTGCAAATTTCACCTTTCACCTTTCACCTTTCACCTTTCACCTTTCATTTTTCACTTTTCCCATAAAAGTCACCCCCATCACCGCTATTGCCGCCAGCGTGCACAACGCCGTGAGCGTCCATTCCACCTTCAGCGGTGCCTCGGGGTCGATGTCCAGCACCCCGCGCGCCACAAGCCAGTATATCACCACCACGAGGGCGTTGTTGACGAAATGCGCCACCATGTTAGGCAGCAGCGAGCCGCTATATACATATAGGTATCCGAGCAGGGCGCCCAGCACGAAACGCGGCATGAAGGCAAACACCTCGCCGTGGCCGAGGCTGAAGATGAGCGCCGTAAGCCAGATGGCCACATGTGGGTTCTTCACCCATCTCTGCAGCAGGTTCTGTATGCCGGCGCGGAAGAACACCTCCTCGCACACGGCGGGGATCAGCGCAACCACCAGCAGGTTGCCCAGCAGGCCGCCGACGGTGTCCGTCGACACCATCTCCTCCACTATCCCCTCGGTGGCGTCCTGAATGTTGCGCAGCAGCTCCCCCACCCTGCCGAGGTTCCAGCTGTCGTTCCACACCGTCAGCCAGTCGATGGCGGGCATCAGGAGCAGCGTCGCCACAGCGCCAGCGAGGGCGTAGTACCAGTAGCGGCCCGAGAAATTCAGGCGGTAGTATTCGCGCATGCTCGTGCGGTAGTATATCACCGTCATCAGCACCACTGGCACCAGGAAGGTTAGCAGCTGCGTGAGCGACTGCACGACGAGGATCACGGGACGCGACGAGGCACCCGCAAGCAACATAGGGGCGGTAATGATGCTCGAGATGAGCAACATTCCAAGGGCCATTGCCAGCATCACCAGCAACTGCATCAACGGATGGGTAGACTTTTTCATAGTAAGTGACCCCGGCGGGATTCAAACCCACGACTTTCGGAACCGGAATCCGACGTTCTATTCAGCTGAACTACGGGGCCCTGCTTTCTCGCGAAGCATATTATTAACACCAAACCGCCCCAAATATTGTATCGCCCCGAAAATTTTTTGATCCATGAAGAAAAGCCCCCGCGACTACCGCGGAGGCTTTCTGAGGCAAAGAGGTAAAAAGGTTAAGAGGGAAAGAGTTTTTTCTTGGGTAGTGCAAGGGACTTTTCGCCTTTTCCACTCTTCGCCTTTTCGACTTTTTGACTCTTCTCCTCGCCGTTAGGCGTTTGTTGTCTATGTTGTCTATGTTCGCTCATCAAGCTCGCGGGCCATAGCAGTCTTTAAAAGCCAGAAACCGTAGTCTTTCAATTCGAGTAATTCGCCTGTAATTGACCGGCTCCCGCCCCAATTCGAGTTAATTCGTTTAATTCGCCGTTCAATTTCACCTTTCACCTCTCACCTTTCCTCATTCATCATTCATCATTCATCATTGGTACGCCACCTCTAAGCCACTCCTAAGCCACTCCTATGGCATTCCCAATAAATGTTAAAAACCACTAACACCCAAATTCTAGTAATTCGCCGTTACACCGTTACAGCGTTACAGTTCTCACCAAGGGTATCCAAAACTGCCAAAAAACACCAAAATACTATATCTATATATCTATATATTAATATATTATAAGTATTATAATTTAGTTTTTCTCTCCGTATGGTAACCTTCTCTTCAACTGTAACACTGTAACGCTGTAACGGTACGAACTCCTTTCCTGTCTTTTCAAAACCTATACCCCTAGTCCTGCAGCACTTAGCGACATCACGCATCTTTCCGTGTGACAGATGACAGCCGAACCTCGAAGCCTTGCTTCATTCATTTTTGGGTATTCCAAAAAAACTTCGTATCTTTGCAATTTGAAAATCGGACGCCGAGATGGGCAGGAACAGACATAATACACTGAACTCGAAGTATATGTGCATAGCACTTATGCTGTGCTTCCTGTTCTGCGCCCTCGCCGCCACCGCCCAGTCGGGCCTCTACCCCGCCTCCGACAAGCCGGTGAAGAACATCCAGAAAGCCCTCCACCACGCACCCGTGTTCCACCTCCTCATCCACTACGGTCAGGGCGAGAGCACCTACGCCGTCAGCGACCTCGACCTGCTCGACTCCGCCTACCGGATGGCCTTCGACGTGGAGAACCCGATGTACTACACCATGACCATCGAGGGCTACGGCGGCAGCGACGAACTACTCACCAAGGAGCGCGTCGACGGCATCTACAGCTACTTCGCCAAGCGCTGCGGCGCCAAGTTCCCCATACGCACCGCCCGCAACCCCATCCACTGCTCGTGCAACGGCGACACCATTGAGACCCTGCGCTTCGAGGTGCCGGTAACCACCGCCGTCTACAACTGCGCCGAGCTGCCCGACGCCCGCAGGCTGCTCAACAAGAGCATACGCCTCGAGGGCAGCGTGCTGGTGACCTTCAAGAACAACCCCGACGAATGCGTCGGCGCCGCCCGCGGATGCTTCGTACCCAAGGAGGACAGCATAGTGCGCGGCTACTACGCCTCGATGATGCTCAGCCGCGGCTCCGTCTACGCCGTCGACAACACCAAGGACACCTGTCCCGACGACCTAGTTATAACCATCGAGGATCACCTCGACTACCGCACCGTGGTGGAGAAATACAGCCTCATCCCCCACCGCAAGCAGCTGCTCGTGCAAGCGGGCTACATAGTGGTCAAGAGCAACTGGGCACGCGGCATCGACAGCTGCCGCCTAGCACAGAAAGACTCCATATACATCCGCATCCCCGCCACTCCCGAGCAGGTGGCCGCCAAGCTGAAGTTCTTCGCCAAGGTGAAGGGCAGCAAGGGTGTGGAATACAAGGCGCTGCCCACGCGCCGCTCGCCCGGCAAAGGAGAGCTGATGCTGCAGGCACCCATCAATGTGACACAGTTCGACACCATATTCCTCGGCAAGCGCATACAGGACGGCGAGGTGGGCAAATACTTCTACCCCGTCGACGGTCCCACGGAGGCTGCGGCCTTCGAGGTGAACGGCAAGTTTTACGTGGCCTACCGTCCCGCCAAGCGCGGCGGCTACGAGCTCAAGAAACCCCTCAAGGAACTCTTCCGCATCACCCCCGAGCAGGAGGAGGAGACTCCCGCCGAACGACAGAAAAGCGATAAGAAAGCCCCCAAAGGCGAGGAAATCCTCGAGGATTAGCGCATTCGCACATTAACGAATTAACAAATTCACGAATTCACACATTCCAGATATGGCATACTTACAGACAGACGTGACGAAGGTCACCACACGTGTACTGCAAAACATGAAAGTCAGCGGCGAGAAGATCGCCATGCTGACGGCCTACGACTACTCGATGGCCTCGCTCCTCGAGAGCACGAAGATCGACGTCGTCCTCGTGGGCGACTCGGCCGCCAACGTGATGGAAGGCCACAAGACCACGCTGCCCATCACCCTCGACGAGATGATCGTCTACGCCACCTCTGTGGTGCGCGCCATCCACCGCGCCCTCGTGGTGGTCGACATGCCCTTCGGCACCTATCAGGGCAACTCGAAGCAGGCCCTCGCCAGCGCCATACGCATCATGAAGGAGACGGGCGCCGACGCCATCAAGATGGAGGGCGGCGAAGAGATTCTGGAGAGCGTGCAGCGCATCCTCTCGGCGGGCATCCCCGTGATGGGTCACCTGGGCCTCACACCGCAGAGCATCAACAAATTCGGCACCTATGCCGTGCGCGCCACCGAGCAGGAGGAAGCCGACCAGGTGAAGAAAGACGCACTCATACTGCAGGAGGCCGGCTGCTTCGCCCTGGTACTCGAGAAGATTCCCGCCAAGCTGGCCGGCGAGATTACCAACGAGCTGAAGATACCCACCATAGGCATCGGCGCCGGCTCGCAGGTCGATGGGCAGGTGCTCGTGCTGCAGGATATGCTGGGCATCACGCGCCAGTTCAAGCCCCGCTACCTCCGCACCTACGGCACCTTCGGCGAAGACATTGCCAACGCCATCCGCCACTACATCGGCGACGTCAAGAGCGGCGACTTCCCCAACGAGAAGGAACAGTACTAATCAACCCATATACAAAGAAAGAGCCCCCGCAACAGCAGGGGCTCTTTTTCTTTATTTCTGAGTCTTACTTTATATCGACCGATATCAGGCCGCTGCAGCCCTTGAAGGCTTCGTCGTCGACAAGGGTGATGGTGACGGGCAGCGTCACCGACTCAAGACCCCTGCAGTTCTCGAAAGCGCGGGGACCGACGGCAGTGACTGTGTAGCGCACACCGTCGACCGAGAACCACGCAGGGACGACGAGGGTGCCTGCGCACTGGCCAACATAGCCAATCACCGTAGCGGTATGGGTGACATTGCTCACCTCGAAGCGCAGCGTGTGCCCTGTGCAGGTGCGGATGTTGAATTGCTCAGTCATGTTGCCCATGGGTGCAAACACCGCCGTCAGGTTAATATCACCGGTCACCGTTATCTGTCGCGGGTTGTCGGTGTTGCCATCGCTCCACCGCACAAAGGTGTAACCGCTGTTGGGAGTGGCAGTCAGCGTGGCCATATAGACACATATGCTGGAAGTAGCCGAACCCATTGATACATCATTAACCAAGGTCTCTACAGTATATGGCTCCCAGTCTTCCGAGAAGACATAGTCCGTCCCCCACGAATTCTGGTATGCACTTGTTGTGCCGCACGGGACATAATATTTTCGGTTTGAGCTGCCAACTGTGAATGTATTTGAAGATATCGACGGCGGTATTTCATTAAAGATAAATACCGAATCCAAGGAGTAACAATACTTGAAGGTGAGGTCATCAAAATAGTTGACACTACTTGGAATAATTATAGAACGCAACCCAGAATAGTAGAATGCCCTATCATATATAGCATGAACCGAACTTGGAATAGTAATGTTTCTCAGACTAAGGCATGACATGAAAGCACAAGCCGCAATACTTGAAAGCGAATTGGAAAGGACTACCGACGTAAGGTTAGTACAATCATTGAAAGCCCATGCATCCATATAGGTTACCGTATTGGGAATAACAACGCTTGTCAATGTTCTACAACCCTCAAAACATCCTGTACTCGACCCCCATCCATTTGTAACTTTTCGTATGGCAGTCACGTTCAGCTCAACGCCATCATAAATTATACTTTCCGGAATCACAAGGTCACCTTCAATATAATTGTTATTATAAATAACACCAGGTCCTGGCGCGCCAGGCGGCACAAGTTCTGCATAAGTATTATATATTCTATAATAAAGCGTCTGTCCGCTAGGTGCAACAATAGGAATTCTGTCGCTAAACTCGGCGGTAAGTGCAGTGTCTTGTGTGACTGTTATGGAGAATGTGGCATCAAGACTCACCGTGTCACCAGCAGCGTTCTTCCACCGCACAAAGCGACACCCCCAGACAGGTGTTGCCGTCAGGGTGACCGTAGTTCCATCGGCATATTCGCCACCTCCGGTGACAGTACCCATGGAGGCATCGTTGGCTACAGCGGTAACAGTGAATGCACATCCCGCAACCTCCCGAATGTTGGTGAAGTTGCTCCACTCCCCTGCCGCCTGATATGCCGGCACCGAACCGCAGGGGACGACGATGACGGCATCGCCTGCAACTCCGTAGAGTGCGTTTGCCGCCGAAGGCGGAACGGGGTTATAGCTCCAGATTGTATCCATATTGCCACAGGAGCTGAAAGCATAGGCGCCGATAAAGGCTACGGAACTGCCGAAAGACACCTTGCGCAACGCGTAGTCGTATGCGAACGAATAGTTCATTATGGTGTCCACAGCATTGGGGAAGGTGACAGAAGTGAGGTTGTAGCATCCATAGAAAGCACCCCATCCGATATATTGCAGCGACTGGGGCAGTGTCACCGATGTTATTTCAGCGTAGGAGAAGGCATCTTTCTCGATGCGGGTGACACCCTCGGGGATAACCAGATTGCCCGTTATACCGCTATGATGTCCAAACAACCAAGCAGGAATCGTGGTGACTCCGGGACCTATCACCACCGTCGTGATGTGGCTATTGTCGCCGAAGGGACTGACCTCAGCCGTACTACCTGCCAAGGTGCAGTTCACGGCATTGAAGGTAACCTGCTGCAAGTTCTCGCATGCGCCAAAAGCTAACGAACCAATGTAGTTTATAGGCTCAGGTATAACGAGCGACGTAATGCCGGAATTATAGAACGCCGTGTCGGCAACCCTGTTCACCACGTAGTTTTGATTGTTGTACACAATCTCACTAGGTAACACCAGCGCGCCGTTGCAACCATTGTGACCGACGATTGTGGCAGTGTTGTTGTTGCAGTCAAGGACATATTTTAATGACTGCCCACTACTGCAAGTCAGGACAACGTCTGTCTCGAACTCGGCCGTCAGCGAGATATTCTGGGAGGCAGCGAAGGAATAAGGATTCTCTGTGCTGACTTGCGTGCCGTTGGACGTCCAGCGCACAAAACGGCATCCGCAGTTGGAAGTCGCTGTCAAGGTAACAGTGGCACCTGCGTCATAGGTGCCGCCGCCGGTGACGGAGCCCATAGAGGCATTGTTGGAGGTAGCAGAAATAATATACGCTGTGGCGGAAGCCGAGGACTGGCTAATGCGCACTTTATATCCGACACAGCGGAAATCACCCTGATGCACCAGATACAATTCATTGCCGGTAGAGGAGACCTGCGAGGGGCCAAGGGTGGTTACGTTGCATCCGCTGGCAGTAATGACAGAACTGATGCCGGTGAGCAAAGTACCTCCTTCGCCATCGTAAACATTCAAGTTCTGGCAATCGGCATCTATCATTTCGATATTCAACTGTTTGGTGGCATCGGAGGATGTGAAGAGAACGTTGTTGCTGCAGTCATTGGTGTAGCAGTTTGCCCTGTAGACGTCGTGACCGCGGGTGTTGTAGAACTCGAGCGGCTGATTGCCGACGGTGAAAGTGCTTGTGCCGCGTCTATTGGCGAGGATGACGTTGCCGTTGTTGTCGGGCACGATGCCGGCGAGAACCGACTGGCCACTGTTGAATTGGTAGCTCGGGTTTACGGCGTCGGTCCTGTACCATCCGTCGCCATAGCCGTCCCAACCGAAGTTGAAGTGGTAGTAACCGTCGCTCTTGTAGCCGTCGCAGACGAAGGCATGTCCACCGGCGTTAGGGTCGTCGCCGCAGAACATGAGGGGTTCACCGGCGGCAAGATGATGATGGAGGATAGAATCCCACTGTGTGGCAGAAACATTGCTTTTCTCCACATAGCTGATGTCGGGGCTGTAATGGAAGTAGTTTATAAGGCCCACACGGGCGACAATATCGTAGGAGGAACTACCGTAGATACCGTAGGTCATGTCGCAGGCGACGCCGCAGTGGTAGATGAGGTGAGCGACGGCGTTGACCTGTGCGGGGGTGCTGGAGGCGTTGAGGGTGAAGGGCATGTTGGCGTAGTCGTAGGTGGCGTTGGCGAAGTCGGCCGACTGTACGCCGAAGTTACCGCTGCCGTTGTCCTCGTAGGTGTGTGTGCCGCGTCCGTGGACGGGGTGCTGCCAATAGCGGATAATCTGCGCCATAGCCGTTGCCACGCAGCCGGTGACGGCCTTGTTGCCGGGGTTGTTGGCATCTTCGGGGCAGTATTCGTTGTAGTAGGGCGACTGTGACCACTGGGTGACCAGAAGCGGGCCGACAGAGTCGGGAGGCGTGGTGAGGGGCGTGACGTTGGTCGACAGGAGCTGTTGCCATTCGGCGACGCTCGAGCTGGGGTGCCTGTAACTGGAGGAAGAGGCTTGCTCAATCTGCGACGAGATGCCGTTGAGGTACTCGGTAATCTGCGAGCAGAGCGGGACGGCGGCGCCTGTCCCCTTCGCTCCCGTAGTGGGCCAGTAGGCGGCAACGCTGTAGCCGAGGACGGGATAGGCGACATCGTCGGCGGAGACGATGACAAAACCCTTGCCGTTATTGCCATAGGTGACGTTGACGGCATACATGGCCGGCGAACTGCTCTGAGGCTTCATGTGGGTGTAAACCACTGTGGCGGTGACATGACCGGCATTGGCGACACGCTGGGCAATAAAACTTCTGGCCACCGCTGCGGCGGATTCGGCGTCGACGGGCGAGGCGGCAGCCGAGAAACCAATAGCGGCAAGCATTAGAAGGAGTATAGTCTTTTTCATCGTATAATAATTGTGTTCAATTTTAAAATGCAAAAGTACAAATTATTTCCGACCTGACAAAAAAAACTTTGCCTGCGGCTGTTTCGTCCGCAGGCAAAGTGAAGGTGTTTCTTATTTAGGGAGTATTATTTCTCCTCGGGCTTCTGCGCCGGCTTGGGGGCGGAAGCGGGGGTGGCGATGGAGGCACGCATGTCGGTGTCGGCCTGGATGTTCTTCATGCGGTAGTAATCCATGATGCCGAGGTTGCCGTTGCGGAAGGCTTCGGCCATTGCCAGAGGCACTTCGGCCTCGGCCTGTATGACCTTGGCGCGGGCTTCCTGGGCCTTGGCCTTCATCTCCTGCTCCTGGGCGACGGCCATAGCGCGGCGCTCCTCGGCCTTTGCCTGAGCTATGTTCTTGTCGGCGTTGGCCTGATCCATCTGCAGCTGGGCGCCAATGTTCTTACCGACGTCGATGTCGGCGATATCGATGGAGAGAATCTCGAAGGCTGTGCCGCTGTCGAGACCTTTGGTGAGGACGAGCTTGGAGATGCTGTCGGGGTTCTCGAGAACCTGCTTGTGGGAGGTCGCCGAACCAATGGAGGTGACGATACCTTCGCCGACACGGGCGAGGATGGTCTCTTCGCCGGCACCGCCGACGAGCTGCTTGATGTTGGTGCGCACGGTGACGCGGGCTTTGGCGATGAGCTGGATGCCGTCCTTGGCAACAGCGGCCACAGGAGGCGTGTCGATGACCTTGGGGTTGACGGAGGTCTGCACGGCTTTCAGCACGTCGCGGCCGGCGAGGTCGATAGCTGTGGCGGTCTTGAAGTCGAGGTTCATATTGGCTTTGTCGGCGCTGATGAGGGCATTGACGACGGAGCCCACGTGGCCGCCGGCGAGGTAGTGGGCCTCGAGGTCGTTCTGCTTGATCTTAAGACCTGCCTTGGAGGCGGAGATGAGGTTGCCTACGATGACCGAAGGCGGCACCTTGCGGAAACGCATGAAGATGAGCTGCACCAGCGAGGTGTAGACACCGCTGACGAGGGCCTGGAACCAGATTCCGATAGGCACCAGATAGAGGAAGAGTATCAGCGCGACGACGCAGATAACGATGATGATAACTGTTGTCATGATTGATTATTGTTTGATTTCTAACTTCTAAATTCTAATTTCTAAGTTCCACTTTCACCTTTCACCTTTGACTTCGTCTACGTCCCTTCATTTCGGCAAAGAAAACAAGTTTTCTCTGCGCTCAACTTTCAGGACTCCCACCTC
>JBGUZF010000093.1:0-43345 GCA_045222795.1 Bacteroidales bacterium | reverse complement strand
TGTTGGGGCGGCCCCGCGGAGTTGTCTCTAAGCGTATGCTTATTCGGCGACAGCCTCGGCAACACCCTCAACGGCGGCGTTGGCGATCTCCTCGACGGCGTTCTCGACGACGGTGGTGTCGACGGTCTCCTCGACAACCATCTCCTCGGCGACGGGCTCAGCCTCCTCAGCGGGAGCGTTGTTGTTGCAAGCCACGAAGCTGAACATACCGGCAATGGCCATAGCAAATAAAACTTTCTTCATTTCTTTGATTTTTAAATTGTTAATACTATTTTTCAAATTTTTCGGGTTGCAAAAGTACAACATTGTTCACTATCTGACGGCAAAATATTTCCAAATAATTCTTAAATTTACCGTATTATGTTGATTATCAGCACTACTTTCGGGGCATAAAAAGAGGCTGGAACCCTCGTTTTCCAAGTATTCCAGCCCCTTACGACTGTTAAAAAAGCCTAAATTGGCCAATCTCCGTTTTTACGGCAGCTCCTTGCACCATTTCCTACGGAATCAGCTTTGCGCCATTTCCTACGGAACCAGCTTTGCGCCATTTCCTACGGAATCAGCTTTGCGCCATTTCCTACGGAATCAGCTTTGCGCCATTTCCTACGGAACGGAACGTTCCTACGGAAGCGGCACAAGGCCGTTGAATCCCATGAAGGCCATAGCCAGAATGCCGGCGGTGACAAGGGCTATGGGCACTCCCTTCATGCCCTTGGGGGTGCCGGTGAGCTCGAGCTGCTCGCGGATGCCCGCGAAGAGCACCAGGGCCAGGGCGAAGCCCACGGCAATGGAGGCGCTGTAGATGACGCTCTCGAGGAAGTTCATGTCCTTCTGGATCACCAGTATGGCCACACCGAGGACGGCGCAGTTGGTGGTGATCAGCGGCAGGAAGACACCCAGAGCCTGGTAGAGCGAGGGGGCAATCTTCTTGAGCACTATCTCGACCATCTGCACCAATCCCGCAATGACCAGGATGTAGGCGATGGTCTGCAGGTATTCGAGGCCCAGCGGCTTGAGGATGTAGGTCATGATGAGCCAGGTTACCATGGTGGCAAGCAGCATGACGAAGAGCACGGCGCCGCTCATACCTACCGACGACTTGACGTCCTTGCTGACACCCAGGAACGGGCAGATACCCAGGAACTGCGCCAGCACGACGTTGTTGACAAATATGGCCCCGATGATGAGGGCAGGGATCGTTATCGACATAGTCTATTAATTACTTGTTGATTCGGACTGCAAAAGTACATACTTTTTCCGATATGGCAAAATAATTTTTTCGCCGCAAGGTATAACGGCCTTATTTCTCGCGTATTACCTTGCCGTGGTCGTCGACAATCATGCGGTACCACACGTCGCGATACTTGGGCTGCATGGGGAAGACGGCCTGGCCGCTCTCGGTGCGCTCGAACTTGCCGTCTTTCTCCTTCTTGATGTTGCCGTCGATGTACTTGACCAGCAGGTAGCGGTCGAGGTTGTTCCACTCTTTCATCATCTTCTCGGCCTGACGGTTGGAGAAGTCGTTGAGCAGCACGGCGAGGGCATCGCCTTCGTTCTGCTTGGCGCGGCCGTCGAACTTGGCAACATCCTTGATGAAGCCTTCCTCGAGTTCGGTCTGCACACGCTGCACATCCTTTATCATGTCGCTGTAGCGGCTGTAGACAAAGTTGGTGACGCGGTTGAAGAGCCAGAAGGCTGCCGTCTCGCTGTAGGTCAGCATGTCGCCGTTGCCCTGGCGGAAGCAGAGGGGTATCTCGGTGATGCCGCAGTACATGGGGCAGTAGACGGTGCTGTAGGTGTCGTCGACGCCGAACCAGATGATGCCGCCGACCTTGTCGGGCAGCCACGAGCGGCACTGGGCCACGAACGAAAAGCCGGTCTGCTGGGTCGAGGTGGCACGCTCATGCACATAGGTGTGGCCGTCGACCTCGAAGCCCATAGGACGCCAGCGGTAGGGGCAGTTGAAGGGACCGCCGCCGAGGTCTTTGCTCATATCCATCGAGGTGCCCTCGTAGTGGTCGCGCATGAGGTTCATCACCTCGCGGACATCGACCTTGTGGTCGGGCTTCACCCACAGGGGCAGGCGCTCGGCAGTGGCGTCGCCCATGGCATATTTCTCATAGCGCTGCATGCCGCTGGCCACACGGTTGAACATGGCGTAGACGCGGGCGTCGCAGCCGCGCATGCCGCTGAAGGTCAGCGGGGCGTAGGTGTCGGCAAAGGAGAAGGCCTCGTCGGTGCCGTCGTACCAGCCGCAGGCACGGGCGTAGGTGATGACCTCGCTGCTGTAGACGCATTCCACCTCGGGCTCGAAGAGGTAGTCGAGATGGGCGCTGCTGATGACGGTGTGCAGACCCTTGCCCTTGGCTTTCTGGAATTTCTTGGGCTCCTGGGGGAACTGGGTGATGCGGGCCTGGTTGGCATGGCCGCATACGTAGCCGTCGGGGATGCGGCGGGCCACCCACACGGCACCGTCGGTGTATTTGTATTTCAGCTTCTTGGCGAGCTCGGGCTTCACGGTACCGGGACGCTTGCCGATGAGCTCGAGGATCCACACCTCGTTGGGGTCGCAGATGCTGAAGCTCTCGCCCTCGCTGTGGTAGGGGTACTTGGCCATGAAGTCGGCCAGCACGAAGATGGCCTCGCGGGCGTTCTTGGCACGCTGCAGGGTGAGGTAGATGTAGCTGCCGTAGTCGACGCCGCCCTCAATCTCGGTGGCCAGCTCCTCGCGGCCGCCGTATGTGGTCTCGCCGATGGCCAGCTGATGCTCGTTGATGTTGCCCACCACGCTGTAGGTGTGCTCCACCTGCGGAATCATCATCAGGGGCTTGCCGCTGTCCCAGTCGACAACCTGAAACATGGTGCCGGCGGGATAGGCGGCGGCACGGCGGTAGTAGAGCTCGCCGTAGAGCGTGTGGCTGTCGGCGGCATAGGTGATCATCGTGGAGCCGTCCTTGGTGGCACCCTTGGTGAAGAGGAAATTGGTGCAGGCGTCGGCAGTGGCGGCGGCCATCAGGGCCACGCCGAGGAACGCTGCTGCAAAGAAACGGGTTGCTTTCATATTGTGTGTTGTTTTATTGTTTTCAAAGTGCAAAAGTACGAAATAATTCTAATACGGCATAAAAAATATTTGTCGGCGTCAGCGGCGGGTGATGATGACCACCATCCATATCATGATGGCTATCAGCCCGAAGAAGAACAGTGCCGGCAACAGGCGCGAGAAGAGCATGAGCACCGCCAGGGCGGTGAGCACCTTAACGGCAAGCTGCTTCTGCGGCGTCATGGCCTGCCACGAGGTGCGCCAACGGCGGCCGAGGTCCTGCAGCCACTGATTGGCTTTGCTGACCGTACGCCCCTTGTCGTCGACGGTCTCGGCATCCACCGTCGGCATCTCGGCGACACGCACCTTGATGGTCTTGGAGTAGTCGTGGCCATTGACGGTGGCGGTGAGGGTGAGCTTGGTCTTGCCGCGTGAGCGGTTGAGGCGGAAGCGCTTGGTGCCCGTCAGGTCGAGGGGGATGGCAGTGGTCTTGAAGCCGTTGTCGATGGTGAGCACGACACGCTCGGCCTCGTGGCAGTCCCATGTTATCTCTATGATTTCGCCCTCGGTGAGCGAGGTGCGGTCGGTGGTGAAGGTCATCTTTTCCATACTCTTAGTGCCTGAAATTTACATGCCAACGACAGTCACTGGCGCACCTCGGTGCCCCACATCAGCTTGTCGCGGATGGCGGAGAAGAAGTTCTGGGTGTTCATACGTATGAGGCTGATGGTGAAGGGCGCGCGCTGGAGGGTGAGCTCCACGGTGCCCTGCATCTGGCGGCGCCTCGAGTCCATGCCGAGGGTGTACTGTCCGCCATCCTCGACACGCAGCACGATGCGCGAGGTGTCGGGCACGATGATGGGGCGCAGGGTGAGGGTGTGGGCCGAGATGGGGGTTATGACGAGACCCTTGGAGTTGGGGGTCAGGATGGGACCGCCACAGCTGAGAGAGTAGGCCGTGGAGCCCGTAGGGGTGGCCACGATGACGCCGTCGCCGGCATAGGTGGCCACATAGTCGCCGTCGACAAAGACCTGCGTGCGCAGCAGCGACGACTCATCGCTGCGATGCAGGAAGACCTCGTTGAGGGCATAGGAGTCGTCGTTGATCTGCAGCAGGGTGCGCTGCTCGAGGGAATAATGCCCGGCCAGCAGGTCGTCGATCATGGCACCGAAGTCTTCTTTGCCCACGGTGGTCAGGAAACCCAAGTGGCCGAAGTTGATACCCAGGATGGGCGGGAAGGCGGCAGGGTTGCTGCTGCGCACGAACTGCACGGAGCTGAGCAGGGTGCCGTCGCCACCGATGGAGAAGAGAAAGTCGCAGCCGTCGACAGAATCGCCGTCGGTGACGGACTGCACGGCGATGCCTTTGGCATGAAGTGCCTCGACGAGCTCGCCAAAGACGGGCTGCGAGGCATGGTCGATATGACGCAGGTAGAGTGCTATCTTCATATTGTGAGGTCTATTTTAACAAAATCACGGTTCCTGTTATTGTCTTTATCACCCCCTTGAGGAAGCCCACATGCAGCACGTAGGCGTAGGCACCCTGCGGCACCGAGGGCGAAGGGGTCCAGCCCTGCTGCGCGTCGGTGGTGGTGAAGAGCTGCAGGCCGGTGCGGGTATAGATGGTGAGCTCATAGAGCTCACCGTCCCAGCCTACGACTTGCGGCAGGAAGGTGCCGTTGAGGTCGTCGCCGCAGATGATGGCCGAGGGGCTGTGCACCTCGGGTTCGGGGGGCTCGGGCACCACTACACAGCGGGTGGCGGAGTACATGGGGTTGAGGTCGCAGGCGTCGTTGACCGACAGCTGGTAGCAGTGCTGCTCGCCGGTGCGATGCAGCGAACGGTCGACAAAGGTGGAGTAGGGCGCTGTGGGACTGAGGGAGTCCACCTTGCGCCAGGGACTGCCGCCGATGCTGCGCCACAGGATGTAGCGACCCGTATGGAAGGAGGTGTCGGTGTGCAACGTCAGATGCACGTTGGCATCGACACTGTCGTATTCCACCTCGGATATCTCGACGAAGGCGGCACTGTCGACAGTGAGGCGCTCGACGCTGACGACATTGGACTGCGACACAAGGGTGCGGGCCCGGTTGTAGGCCAGTACCTTGAGGTGCACGCGGGTGGCACCGTCGGGCATGTCGAAGTTGTAGGCCAGCGTGCCGGCACTGTCGGTATAGTAATACTCGCTGAAGTCGTCCTCATAGGGCTCCTGACGCACCATGAGGGAGTAGCGTCCCACGCCCGAAGGCATACCCTCGTAGGGGGTCCACGAGGCGTTCAGCGTGGTGGCACACTCGGGCACGTCGGCCGCGAGCACCATGTTGCCGAAGAAGGGCGTCAGGGCACTGACGTTGTAGTTGCTGTCGAAGACATGTACGCGGTAGAGATGGCGCTCCTGGTTGTCGTGGTCGACACAGTAGTAGGCGGTGTCGAAGCGGCCAAAGACGGTGTCGTAGTCGAGACAGGGGTTGCCCGAGCAGATATGATAGCCCATGGTGGCGCTGTCGGCACTGGGTCGCCAGCGCAGCATTATCTGCTGCGTGGCTTCGTCGACGGTAGCCACCCAGTCGGTGACAGGCGCAACGGGGTGCTGGGCTTTGAGGGAAGTGAAAAGTGAAAAGTGAAAAGTAAAAAGCAGGCTGACGCATAAAAATATGCGCAGCCAATGCATTATCCCCCTATGAATTTCAACTTTCAATTTTCAACTTTCAATTTTACAGGGTTTGCAGTTTCACGAGGTCGGCATAGCGGCCGCCGAGGGCCATGAGCTGGTCGTGGGTGCCGCGTTCCACCACGCTGCCGTGGTCGAGCACCACGATGCTGTCGGCATTGCGGACGGTGGAGAGGCGGTGGGCTATGACTATCGCCGAACGGCCACGCAGAACACTGTCGAGGGTCTGCTGCAGGAGACGTTCGCTCTCGGTGTCGAGTGCCGAGGTGGCCTCGTCGAGGATGAGCAGTTCAGGGTCACGCAGCAAGGCGCGCGCTATGCTGATGCGCTGGCGCTGGCCGCCGCTGAGCAGGCTGCCGCCCTCACCGAGGTTGGTGTCGTAGCCCTCGGGGAGCTGCATGATGAAGTCGTGGGCCTGGGCGGCACGGGCGGCCTCCTCTATCTGCCCGCGCGTGGCGTCGGGACGGCCGAAGGATATGTTGGCGGCCACGCTGTCGTTGAAGAGCAGCGTGTCCTGCGCCACGACGGCGATACGGCTGCGCAACTCGGCCAGAGGCATGGAGCGCACAGGCACTCCGCCAAGGAGCACCTCGCCCTGCTGTGGGTCGTAGAAGCGGCACACGAGGTCGGCGATGGTCGACTTGCCGCTACCCGAGGCGCCCACAAGGGCCAGCGTGGTGCCTCGCGGCACCGCGATATTGATGTCGTTGAGCACCGGCACCCCCTCGTTGTACGAGAACCCCACATGCCTCAGCTCCACAGCCTCATCACTTTCCACTTTCCGCTTTCCACTTTCCGCTCTCCACTCTCCACTCTCCTCTTTCTCGGCGAGGAAAGCCTCGATGCGGTCGACGCAGGCGCGGCCTTTCTTTATTTGCGAGAAGCCCGTGGAGAGTTCCTTGGCGGGCGGAATCATCAGGACGAAGAGCATCACGTAGGAGATGAAGAGGTCGGCGGTGAGGCCGTTGTCGCCACCCATGACGAGCCACGAGCCGAAGAGCAGTATGCCGATGACTATCACCGTGCCGAGGAACTCGCTGACCGGCGAGGCGGCGTCGATGCGGCGGAACATGGCCGTGCGGCGACGCGCATAGTCGCGGTTGTATTCGCGGAAGCGACGGTTAGAGAAGTCGATGGCGGTGTAGGCCTTGATGACCTTGACGCCGCCTATGGTCTCGTCGGTCATGGAGATGAGGTGCGAGTTCATCTCCTGCACCTTCTGCGAGCGCTTGCGCAGGCGGCGCGAGAGGCCGGCGACGACAAGCGCTACCAGCGGCAGCATGCAGAGCACGAAGAGCGTCAGCTTGACGTTGAGGTAGAACAGCATGGCGAGGTAGAGCACCATGGTGATGACCGACGACAGCAGCGCCTGCACGGAGCCGAGGATGCTCTCGTCATACTCTATCATGTCGCTGCTGAAGCGTGCCAGCACATCGCCCTTGCGGTTGCGGTCGTAGTAGCTCATGGGCAGCCTCATGGCCTTGCGGAAAAGGCTGTTGCGCACGTCGCGCACCACACGGGTGCGGATGGTGGCTATCTGCACCGCAGCGAGGTAGCCGAAGACATTCTTGAGGCTGTAGAGCACGAAGATTATCACCGAGAAGAGCAGCAGCGCGTTGAGGCGGCCGAAGGAGATGAGCCATGCGTAGAGACCGTCGAGCCAGCGCGACACGAGGTTCACCGACGGCACGGCGGCGGCTTCGCCCTCGCCGAAGAGTATCTTCAGGAAGTCGGCCACACTGAGGGCTGTGGCCATGGTGAAAACGACACTCAGCACCACCAAAAGCACATACAGCACACCACGCGTGCTGTATGGTCTCATGCGGCTGAGCGTGAAGTTCATAGGCTGTAGCCGATATAGTTGTGCGGGGTAATCTTCTTCAGGCGCTCCTTGACCTCGGGAGCCACGTCGAGGGTGTCGACGAAGGCGGCGATGGTGGTGGCGGTGACCTTCTCGTTGGTGCGGGTGAGCTGCTTGAGGGCCTCGTAGGGGTTGGGGTAGCCTACGGAGCGCAGGATAGTCTGGATGGCCTCGGCCACCACAGCCCAGTTGTTCTCGAGGTCGCGCTCGAGGGCTGCCTCGTTGAGCAGCAGCTTGCCGAGACCCTTCTCCAGCGAGGCGAGGGAGATCATGGTGTGGGCTATGGGCACACCGATGTTGCGGCTCACCGTGCTGTCGGTGAGGTCGCGCTGCATGCGCGAGATAGGCAGCTTGTGGCTCAGGTGCTCATAGATGGCGTTGGCCAGTCCGAGGTTGCCCTCGGCATTCTCGAAGTCGATGGGGTTGACCTTGTGGGGCATGGCGCTGGAACCCACCTCACCGGCTTTGATCTTCTGCTTGAAGTATTCCATCGAGACGTAGGTCCACACGTCGCGGCAGAGGTCGACGAGGATGACGTTGATGCGCTTGCAGGCGTCGAACCAGGCAGCCATCATGTCGTAGTTCTCAATCTGGGTGGTCAGCTGCTGACGCTCGAGGCCGAGGTGGTTCTTGACGAAGTCGTTGCCGAAGGCACGCCAGTCGATGTCGGGGAAAGCAGCCAGATGGGCGTTGAAGTTGCCCGTGGCACCGCCGAACTTGGCGGTGAAGGGCAGGCGCTCGAGTTCCTCGACCTGACGGCGCAGGCGGTAGGCGAAGACGCCCCACTCCTTGCCCAGCGTGGTCGGCGAGGCCGGCTGGCCGTGGGTATGGGCCAGCATGGGGATGTCCTTCCACTCGTTGGCACGCTCGTCGAGCATGGCCAGTATCTTCCTGTAGGCAGGCAGCAGCACCTCCTCGGCGCAGTCCTTCATGGAAAGCGGCACGGAGGTGTTGTTGATGTCCTGCGAGGTGAGACCGAAGTGGATGAACTCCTTGAGCTCGGCGAGGCCCATCTCGTCGAACTTGCCCTTAAGGAAGTATTCCACAGCCTTGACGTCGTGGTTGGTGACCTTCTCGATGTCCTTGATGGCCTGGGCGTCGGTGTCGCTGAAGTTGCGGTAGATGTCGCGCAGGGCTTCGGCCTTGGCGGCCACGGCAGCAAGCATAGGACGCACCTCCTTGAGGCGGTCGGCAAGGGCGATGAAATACTCCACCTCGACGCGGACACGGTATTTTATCAGCGCCCCTTCGGAGAAATACTTCGCCAGGGGTTCGCATTTCGAGCGATAGCGCCCGTCGATGGGCGACACGGCATTAAGACTGTTCATGGTTTCCTCTTTTTGTTTGGTTTATTGTTTGTGCACTCTCCGACATCAGTCGTTGGGAGTGTCGTTCTTTTCTTCGGGGAGGGTGATAGACTTGAAGCGGCCCTGACGCTTCTTCCAGCGGTCGCGGGCGTACTGCTGCATGTCGGTCACCTCGTCGAGCTCATCGATGATCTCAAGACCGAAGATGGTCTCAATGATGTCCTCGAGGGTGATGATGCCCTGGAAGGAGCCGTATTCGTCGATGATGCCGGCGATCTGCTCCTTGTGGCGCAGCAGGCTGTCCCAAATGTCGGCCACCGACATCTCCTCGTTGTAGAGCGGGATGGTGCGCTTGATGTCGCCGAGGGTCTTGCTGAAGTGGTCTTCGGCCAGCTCCTCGAGGGCCTCGCTACGAAGCACATAGCCTGTGATGAAGTCTTCCTCCTCGGCGTAGACGGGGATGCGCGAGAAGTGGCCGTATTCGTCGGAACGGTAGAACTGCTTGAGGGTCATCTTCTCGGGAGCTGTGGCGGCCACCACGCGCGGTGTCATCACGTCGTAGGCTTTCACCTCGCCGAGCTTGATGACGTTCTGGATAATCTTGTTCTCGTCCTCGTCGATAACGCCCTCGTCCTCACCCATGTCGGCCATTGCGGCCACCTCTTCGCGGCTGACGGCGGTCTCCTCCTCGTCCTTCTTGGCGATGAGCTTGGTGAGCCACTGGACGAGAATGACGATGGGGAAGAGGATGATGATGAGCACACGGATGGTGTAGGCGGTGAAGCCCATAAGATGGCGCCACTGGTTGGTGCCGATGGTCTTGGGGATTATCTCGCTGAAGACCAGTATCAGTATGGTGACCACGGCACTCACCACTCCGAAGGGAATGCTGTCGAGCACCAAGGCTGCCTGACGACCTACGCCGGCGGCACCGATGGTGTTGGCTATCGTGTTGAGACTCAAGATTGCCGCTATGGCGCGGGCGTTGTCGGTTTTATACTTTCTGAAAAGTGGTGCCGCCTTGTAACCCTCATCCTCCTTCATGGAGATAAACGACAGGGGAGTGGACATCAGAACCGATTCCAGAATGGAGCAAAGGAACGATATCGACATCGCACCTAACAGAAAGACAAGTAGTAACGTCATTTCAATATATAAAAAGTCCGATGCAAAGTTACACAATAATTCGCACATGGCAAAATATATTGTTCGCGCGAGATATCACCAATAATGGTGATTGTGCAGGTGGGCATAATGTTGTACCTTTGCAAACTGAACTAAAGAAGATAAATCTATGTTACTATCTGAACTACAGACAGGTGAACGTGCTGTCGTGGTCCGCGTGGCGGGTCACGGAGCCTTCCGCAAGCGTATAATCGAGATGGGTTTCATCAAAGGAGTGACCGTTGAGGCTGTGCTGAACGCACCCCTGAAGGACCCCATCAAGTACAGGATAATGAATTTCGAGGTGTCGCTGCGTCGCTCTGATGCCTGCAAGGTGGAGATTGTTAGTGAGAAAGAGGCCGAGCGCGAGATTGTGCACCACGACGACTACCGCCCCCTCGACGCGCCCGAGTGCGACGCCATGCACCATATCGCCGAGGAGCGCAGCAAGACTA
This sequence comes from Bacteroidales bacterium, assembly GCA_045222795.1. Classification (GTDB taxonomy): domain Bacteria; phylum Bacteroidota; class Bacteroidia; order Bacteroidales; family P3; genus Colimorpha. The sequence goes on along the minus strand of JBGUZF010000093.1, from coordinate 32,848 downwards.
TCAACGTGGCCCTCGTCGGCAACCCTAACTGCGGCAAGACCAGCATCTTCAATATCGCCGCCCACGCCCATGAGCGTGTGGGCAACTACAGCGGCGTGACCGTCGACGAGAAGGTGGGCACTTTCCAGCACGGCGGCTACACCTTCAACCTGGTCGACCTGCCGGGCACCTACTCGCTCAGCGCCTACTCGCCTGAGGAACTCTATGTGCGCAAGCACATCATCGAGAAGAACCCCGATATCATCCTCAACGTGGTCGACGGTAGCAACCTTGAGCGCAACCTCTACCTCACCAGCCAGCTTATCGACATGGACATCACGATGGTGATGGCGCTGAACATGTACGACGAGTTGCAGCGCAGCGGCGACAAGCTCGACATCGCCCAGCTGAGCACCCTGCTAGGTATGCCCATCGTGCCCACTACCGGCCGCAACGGCGATGGAATAGGCAAGTTGTTCGATACCATCATTGAAGTGGTTAGTGGGGAGTGGGGAGTGGATAGCACAATGGGTAAAGCGCTACCCACTACCCACTACCCACTACCCACTCACTATCGCCACATCCATGTGAACCACGGCAAGGTGCTGGAGGACAGCATCAAGAGGCTGCGCACCGAACTCTATGAGCACGGCTTCAGCGACACGCTCTCCACCCGTTTCCTGGCCATCAAGCTGCTGGAGAACGACCGCCAACTGGAGCAGTATGTCGCCGAGCGTGACCCCGACGGCAGCGTGCTCAAGATGCGCGACAGGATTGCCGAGGAGTTCAAGAAAGAGAGCGGTCGCCGACTGGTGGACAAGGATATCAGCAAAGGGCACCAGGTGACGGTGGAGGATGAGCATCAGGACATCGAGAGCGCCATCACCGACGCCAAGTATGCCTTTGTGCGCGGCGCCTTGGCGGAATGCTACGTGAAGAACGAGAAGAGCACGCTGCATGCCCATACCGACAAGATCGACGCTGTGGTCACCCACCGCTGGCTCGGCTACCCCATCTTCCTGCTGGTGATGTTCGTCACCTTCTTCTGTACCTTCGCCATAGGACAGTACCCCATGGATTGGCTCGAGGCGCTGTTCGGATGGCTGGGCGAGTTGGTGGGAAGTGCCATGAGCGACGGGCCGCTGAAGAGCCTCGTCTGCGACGGCATCATCGCCGGCGTGGGGTCGGTGCTGGTGTTCCTGCCCAACATCTTGATACTCTATCTCTTCATCTCCTTCATGGAGGACAGCGGCTATATGGCTCGCGCCGCCTTCATCATGGATAAACTGATGCACCGCATGGGCCTGCACGGCAAGAGCTTCATACCGATGATTATGGGTTTTGGTTGCAACGTGCCCGCCATCATGGCCACGCGCACCATCGAAGACCGCAAGTCGCGCCTGCTCACCATGCTGGTCATCCCGATGATGAGCTGCTCGGCGCGCATACCTGTCTATGTGATACTGGTGAGCGCCTTCTTCAGCAAGTGGGCCGCCTTTGTGCTGATGGGTCTCTACCTGCTGGGCATGATAATGGCGGTGCTGATGGCCAAGCTCTTCAGCCGCTTCTTCGTCAAGGGCGAGAGCCTGCCGTTCGTAATGGAGCTGCCGCCCTACCGCATGCCGACGGCCAAAGCCGTGCTGCGCCACACCTGGGAGAAGGGCAAGGAATACCTCAAGAAGATGGGTACCATCATCCTCGGCGCCAGCATCATAGTGTGGGCGCTGAGCTACTATCCCACCAACGAAGACCGCCGCGTGCAGGCCGAGAACAGCTATATGGCCAAGATTGGCAAGACCATAGAGCCCGCCATGCGTCCCTGTGGATTCGACTGGCGACAGAGTGTGTCGCTACTGGCCGGTGTGGGTGCCAAAGAGGTTGTCGCCTCCACGATGGCTGTTGTCTATGCCACGAGTAGCGACGAGGCAGCGATGCTTGAGGAAGACTTCGAGAGCGAGGAGGGCGAGAGCCGCATCAGCGAGCTGATACGCGACAATATGACGCCGCGGAGCGCGATGTCGATGCTGCTGTTCATACTGCTATACATGCCCTGCGTCTCTACCGTGGTGGCCATCAAGAACGAGAGCGGCAAATGGAAGTGGGCGCTCTTCACCGTGGCCTATACCATTGGGTTGGCGTGGATTGTGAGCACGCTGTTCTTCCAGGTGAGTGGGATTTTCTTTTAGGAGTTAAGAAGTTAAGGAGTTAAGAAGTTAAGACAATACCTTATATGTGGCAATCAATTATAGTGGGTGTTATTCTTGCGGTGACGGCGTTTTTCGCCGTAAGGTGGATGGTGCGTACCGTGAAGGGCAAGGGTGGCTGCAACTGCAGCGGCTGTCCCTACAGCGGCGGCAAAGAGTGCCACTGCAAAGACGGCCGGTGCGAGCTGCCTGATATTAAACTCTGACTTTTACTTTACTATCACCTTCATGACGGTGTCGCCCACGCGCAGCGTGTAGACGCCTGCCGCTAGGCCGTGGAGGGGTATCGTCGTGTTGCCGCTGACAGTACCATGCCACACCTGCCGTCCGTCGGCGGCATAAAGCGTCGCTTCCGTGGTGGCATCAACGGTGACGGTGATTGCGCCGCTGGCAGGGTTGGGATATACCGACGGGGTATGTCTGTCGGCGGTGATAATACCGACGGGTTCAGGAGCGTTACTCCCAATATGGACCTCCATTGATGCGGTGTCGGTCATGCAGTGGCGCGACGCCACGAGGGTGACGGTGTAGAGGCCGCTGTCGGCATAGGCGTGCTGCATGGTGAGGTCGCCATTGGCGGAGGTGACGGTGTCGCTGCCGTCACCGAAATACCAGTGGAGGCTGTCGACATGCTGCGGTGTGCTGCCGAGCCACACGGTGTTGCTGTCGATATTGTCGAGCAAATGTATCTCCACCTCAGGCAGGGGGCGTTGCCACTGTGTCAAGTTGTCATAAACCACCATGCGCACGGCGTTGCGGATGGTGGAGGCCACCGGAGCGTCGAGTGTTGCGTCGAACGTTATGGCTGCAGGGTCGCGGTGGAAGATGAGCGTATAGAAGGCGCAGGCGGCGGCATAGGTGCCGGCCTGCGAGGGGTGGCTTCCGTCGGAGGCGTAAAGGTTTATCTCAGAATGGTTGGCACGCAGATAACGCCACACACGGCCAACGGGACAGAGCGAGGCGTCGTATGTTTCGGCCATATAGGTATAGCGCAGACAGAGCATGCTGTCCATGCCCTCATAGGTGCCCAGCACAGAGAAGTACTGCGCGTTCTGCTGGTCGCCGTCGCGACGGCCCCAGGTCATGTAGAACATAGGTTCGGCACAGGGGTTGTGGGCATAGATGGAGTCTACGAGGCGTTCGGCGTAGGGGAACACCTCTCCCTCGACCTGACCCTGCGGGAACGAGGGCAACTGGCTCTGCTCCTGCAGCACCACGACATCCCAGCCCCCTTGGCATATCATCTGCATCGATTCGTTGGTGCAGTGCACGCTGAAGGTGCAGCCGCCAGGGGTGTTGCTGCTGTAGGTCATGTCGTCGCCCATGCTGCGGGCTATGTTGAAGACCATCTGCGGCAGGTTGTTGACCTCGGTGTAGCTGTTGCCGATGAACAGCACACGGGGACCCTCCTGTGCCGTTACGGCAAAGGCAGACAGGAGCAGGGCTATAAGGACTAGGCGTTTCATATTGTAGGGAGTTCTATTTACGGCGCAGTTCCACCTCGTCGACCATCAACCATGCAGGCTTGCCCGAATAGGGATGCCATATAGGCAGGGTGGGACGTGTGATGAAGCGCAGGCGGACGAAATGGATGCTGTAGGCACGCTCGGGCGTAATGCTGTAGCGCATACGACGGCTGTCGTTGTAGAGGTCGGCAGGCGGGTTCTGCAGAGTCAGGTCCTGCCATGGACTCCAGCTGCGACCGTCGATACTCCAGCAGACCTGCACGCCCAGCGGCTTGACGACCCAGTCGTCGGGACTGTGGCAACTGCCCACATTTATCTCACCTAGGTCGGCGAAGGCTTCGAGCGTCAGCGTCATCTCCACGGTGTCGACAGCCTGGAAGCCGGACCACCCGTGCTTCCAGTCGCCGGGCACGGCACGCCGTCCGTTGGCAAGCACCATGGGGAAGCCCTCACTGTACTGGCTGGCAGGGGTGGTATCACAGACAATGGATGTCACCGTCAACGTCTTCGGCGAACTCTCGTCAGGCGGCATCAGCTGCATGTCGGGATGCTGCGGCATGGTGTATAGGTTGTCGTCGTCACCGGGAGTGATGATGAAGCGGTAGCTGTAGCTGCTGTCACCACTGATGGAGTAGCGCTCGGCCATGCCTGGACCGCAGGTGGCAGTGCCAAGACCAGCCTGGCGGTAGTCGATACTTACGGTGTAGTATGGGTCGGGCTCTCCCACGTCGCGCCAGCGGCGGGCGGCGGTGAGGACACTGTCGCTATAGCGGCGCACGCTGAAGTTGAGCCACCCCTGCTCCGCAGGACTGATGACGTTGATGCCGGGACCGTCGCCACGGAAATGGACCCATTCCGCCTCGCGGTTGCCCTGCTCCTGCGGCACCACATACTGCGGCGCTGCAAGCTCGTCGAGCCCTTTGTACCAGCGACTGACACGCTGCGCGGTACGGCGGTCGGGATAGGTCTCATAGATATTGCCGTAGAAAGAACAGCCTGTGTAGAGGGTGTCAATGCCGAACTTCAGGCCCAACTTGGGCAGCGAATTCACCTGAATGCCGGGGACAACGAAATAGCTCAGCTGCAGGCGTCCCTTGTTGTCGGCTTCCACTATCTGCTTCAGGCGTATCGCGGCACCGTCGGGGTTGGTGAGACGCAGCAGCATCTCCACCTCGCCAACGCCGGTGGTGACACTTATAAGCTCTGGCTTGAGATTGTCGAGACCCTGCCAGGCGCGGGTGCCTTTTATGTCGACAAGGTCGTTGGCCGTGGGCGGACGCCAGAAGTTCCACCTCAGAGGATGGGCCAGCAGCTCGTGTCCGCGGTAGCGGTAGGATGTTATGGCTCCGTCGGCAGTGCTTATCTCGACACGGAAGCGGCGCCCTTCGATGGTGACATGGTCTTTGCCCTTGACAACCTTGGTATGTTTGGCATCGCGGCTCTTCAGCGCCTCGACGGTCTTGGTGGACTTGGTGACGACACAGTTGGCGCCGCGCGTATATACGGCCTCCACCTCGGCGGCATGAGGGTGCGGGGTGCGGTCGGCGGCAAGGATGCCGTTGGCGCAGAAGGCATCGTCGTCCTTGACGCCCGGAAGCTCACCCAGGTCTCCTCCAGCAGCCCACCAACTCCTAACTCCCGACTCCTCACTCCTAACTAAGAAAGCTTGGTCTATCCAGTCCCAGAGGAAGCCGCCCTGCAGTATGGGATACTTGTCGATGGTGTCCCAGTATTCCTTGAGACCTCCCATGCTGTTGCCCATGCCATGGCAGTATTCCGCCATGACGTAGGGACGCTTGTTCTTGCGGTTGCGGACATACCTCGTGAGTTCGTCCAACGAGGGGTACATCGTGCCTACAATGTCGGTGTTCCACCTGAACTCGGCACGCTCGTACATTACGGGGCGCGTGTTGTCCTTACCCTTGAGGAAACGGTAGGCCTCTTCGAAGCAGTAGCCGTTGCCGCATTCGTTGCCGAGACTCCATACGATGACGCAAGGATGGTTGCGGTCGCGTTTGTACATGTTGTAGATGCGGTCGAGGATGGGATTGAGCCATTCCTTCTTCTTTGCCAACGAACCCTCGCCATAGCCCTGCCCATGACTCTCGTTGTTGGCCTCGTCCCACACATAGATGCCCGCCGAGTCGCATAGGTCGTACCACAGCTCGTCGTTGGGGTAGTGGCAGGTGCGCACGGCATTGATGCCCATCTCCTTCATCATGGTCACATCCTGCCGCATCTCGTCGGGCGTAACATACTGGCCACCGTATATGCTGTGCTCAAACCTGTTGACGCCGCGTATCTCCATAGGCTTGCCGTTGAGACGCAACAGGCCGTCGGTGATATCGATATGGCGGAAGCCTATCTTTTTGGTGATGCGCTCGGTCTCGCGACCAGAGACGTCAAGCAGCTTCACCGTGAGGGTGTATAGCGACGGTGTGGAGTCGCTCCACGCCTGCACATCGTCGATGGTCATGGCAAAGCTGGAGAACCAGTCGCGGCTCTCAAGGACTTTCCTACCCTCCTTTCTCCACTCTCCACTCTCCACTCTCCACTCGACAGCGCCTCCCTGCACTTCGCGGTTGAGGTCAATCATCACGTCCAGATGGCCTGTCTTCCAGTCGTTGGTGTCGAGGTCGGCGATAACCTTGATGTCGGTGATATAGGTCGAAGGTACGCTGTAGAGCTCCACGTCGCGCGTGAGACCACTCATGCGCCACATGTCCTGACATTCGAGGTAACTGCCGTCGCACCAGCGTATGACCTTTGCCACCATACGGTTGCTGCCTGCCTGCAGGTAGCGTGTTATGTCCCACTCGGCGGGAGTCCTCGAGTCCTGGCTGTAGCCCACTTCGCGACCGTTGATATAGAGGTAGAGGGCCGACTTGGCGGCACCGAACTTGATGATGGTGCGGCGCCCCTGCCAAGAGGCAGGCAGGGTGAAGTTACGGGCATAGACGCCCACGGGGTTGTAGTCCGTGGGCGGATGGGGAGGATTGGCGGCGAACTCGTTGTCCATGTTGACATACACCGGCACGCCAAAGCCCTGCAGCTCCATGTTGCCAGGCACACGTATCGAGTCCCACTTCGCAGGTGTGATGGTTGCCTGCTTGGGGTTGTCGAAGAAGGCGAACTGCCACGTGCCGTTGAGGTTGATGCGCCACTGGTCACCGTCGGGAATGATGCGGTCGTGGGGCTGCACCTTGTTCAGTCGGTACACCTCGAGGTTGTCCCAATAGGGTTGCCCCTGTGCCATCGCAAAGCAGCACAGCAGGAACAGCAGGGGTGTCAGACGGCGTGTCACAGGTTAGAAGGGTATGAAGCCTATGCCGACTTTGATGGTGACGATATTCGCCATTATCGCGTCGGCATAATGCAGATATTGCAGGTATTTATCGCTGAAGTCGAAGTTGACGGTCTTATGGAAACCGTAGGTGTAGGCGTAGTCGACCTGCCAGTTGAGCAGCAGGCGGTGGAAGAAGGTGTAGTTGCGCCCCACGCCGAGGTGGAGTCCGAAGGTGTTGCCGTCGCTCTCTCCGGCCATATTGGTGAAATGCACCCATTGTGCACCGAAGTCGAAGTACATGCCCAGCGGTGCGAAGTCACTCCGCCTGTACTTGCGGCCTTCGAGACCGATGATGAGCATGTTCTTGGAGCTCTGGATTGTGTCGCAGTACCAGGTGGTGTTGTATGTGTTGTAATCGTAAACCCAATGGTCTTCGGTCCGTGTCACATCCTCGTAGCCCTTGTGGTAACGTGCCGTGGCGGCAATTGAGAAGTCGCGTTTCACAGCCACCTCGAGTGCTGCCCAGGGCGACATGGCGAAGTAGTGCCCGGCCTTGAAGGTCTGATAGCCTGCAAAGCCGAAGTTGAGACCGCCGGCCAGAGCCACATGGTGACCGAATAGACCTGTGGGCTCGTTCTTCTTGGGACGCAGGGCACGCACATAGGTGTCGTAAATCATGGCATCGACGAAGTCGTTGTGGTCGGCCACATTGTAGTTGTATGTCTCGCGGGCCAGCACCTTGCCGTCGCGGGCGTCGACGATTACCGACGCCATGGTGGTATGCTCGGTGCCTGAGAGGCTGGCAGGAATGACTATCGGCGCCAAGGGTAATATGAAGGCATATCCCCAAGGGGCATCGGGGGCGGTGCCCTCTCTGTTGAGCACCAAGGTGACGTTGACGGTGCGCGCATCGTAGCGGTCGAGCAATTCGTCCATGGCAGGCTGCATGATTCGCTGCATGGGATACTCGCCTTTGTTGAGCCACAGCTCGTTCATCCATTCGCAGAGCGTCAGGAAGTCGTTGTACTGCGTGTCGCTCTCCATCGTGTGCAGACCGCCGTCGGAGAAGTTGACGCTCTCACAGCCGAAGCGCTTGCCCATACGCAGTAGGCGTTCCGTTAGGTAGGCCTCGCGGCTGTCGCTCTCCGAGTATTTCATCTCGCCCTGCTTGTTGGTCACCCAGTAGGTGGGGTCGAAGACCATCATGCCTGTGGCGCTGTCGGCGGCGACGGAGGACTTGGGGACCGAGCCGTTGAGGTGGCTGCGCAGCGCGCTGGAAAACTCGGCATCCGCGGCGGCAATGTCTGTGAAGGCATAACCCGTCGGGGTGCGTTTGGTCTGTGTCTCACGTTTCTGCTTTATGCGCTCGTATTTCGATTTCGGACGGTCGCCGTCGGCAGCCGCGGTGTCGGCAGCCTGCTCGTGCACCTCCTCCTTGGGGACTTCGAGCACGAAGTCGATGACACTCTTCTTGTTCGAGGTGCGCAACTCATCCATGAGGTCGGCGGCCATCTTGCCATAGGCGTCGTTGTCGGGGTAGCGGCGGTGCAGCTCCCATACCTTGTGGAGTGCTATGACGGTGGCCTGCTCGTCGCTCATCTTCCTCATGGCATAGTACACCTGCTGGCTCTCGCCTTCTATCTCTTTGTATTTGCCCACGGCGGTCTTCTCGTCGTCGTGGTTCTTGAAGATCGCCAGACCATAGAGCTCCTGGGCCATGTACTCGTTGAGCTCTTTGTCGTCGGGGTTGGCTTTGAGCATGAGCCATGTGTTGTAGAAGGCACGGGCATACTGGCCGTGGACGACCAACTGGCGTATGCTCTCCTTGCGTGCCATGTCGCGCAGGGCCTCGAACTCGGCCTTGGTGGTCATCAGGTATCTCACGCCGCCGTAGTAGCCGTCGAGGGCCGCGGCACAGTTACGGCGACGGCTCACTATGTTGGGGTGCGTGCTGCGACTGTCGTCATAGTTGTCGCGACTGGTGATATTTGCCGTGGTGTCGAGCCAGCAGCCTGTGAGCTTGTAGTAGGGGGTGTTGAAGTAGGTGGTGTCGAAGGGCAGCTCGTCGAAAGGCAGCTCACTGTACTGCAGCACGTCGAACACACCGTCGATGACCTCGCGGCTGTAGGGGCTTCCCATATAGAACATGGCGATGCCCAGCGAGTCGGCCTCGTTCTCCATCTCGCGGCTGCGGTGGTGGCGGCGCATGAAGTCGTTCATCTCGTTGTCGCCCTCGTCGACCTCAGCCCTGCGGTTGTTGTTCTTTCCAACAATCTCCTCCAGCGAATGGCTGCGGTAGTAGTGGATTATCTCGTGCGCCAGTATGAAGGCCAGCTGGGCTTCGTCCTCTACCTGTGCCACGAGACCGACGTTGACGAATACCATGCCCTGGCCGGTGGTGAAGGCGTTCACCTCGGGACTGGTGACGGTGTAGAAGCGCAACTCGGAGCGCAGTTCGGGGTAGTCTTTGAGCAGGGTGTCGGCAATGCGCTCAAGCATGGTGCTTATGGGGTCGCCGTAGAGGATATGGCCGCCGGCCATCATCTTGTTGATGCGGTACGACGATTCGAGCACCTGCTCTTTGTTCTTCACGCGGCCACCGGCATATTGCTTGGCTCGCTGCATGTCGGCATCGTAGAGTTGCTGCACGGTCATCTTCATGTCGGCAGGCACCTCGCCCTTGCTGCGCAGCTGTGCGCTTGCCGTCATTATTGTAAAAAGCAGTATAACAGCAACAGATACAATCTTTTTAGTCATATAGTTTCGTGTGGTTTACCCTGCAAAGATACGCAATTTTTCCCAATTGGAAAAAGTTTCGTATCTTTGCACCCCGAAATTATGCAGGAAGGACTGGTCATACGCACTACTGGCAGCTGGTACCGCGTGCTGCAAGGTGAAAGGTTAAAGGTGAAAGGTGAAAATGATATACCTCTCACCTCTCACCTCTCACCTCTCACCTTCGTAGATTGTCGTCTGCGCGGCAACTACCGTCTGCGCGGCAACAAACAGACAAACCCCGTGGCTGTGGGCGACCGTGTCCTATTCGAAATACAGGACGACGGCACGGGCGTCATCCACGAGGTGCAGGACCGTCGCAACTACATAGTGCGGCGTGCCACCAAGCTCTCGAAGCAGACCCACGTCATAGCCGCCAATATCGACCTGCTGTGCATCGTGGCCACCCTCGGCTTACCACGTACCTCCACGGGCTTCATCGACCGCCTGCTGGTCACCGCCGAAGCCTACCATATCCCAGCCTGCATCATCTTCAACAAGTGTGACTTGCTGTTGGACGAGGAGCTGCGCGAGATGCAGGACGAACTGTCGGAACTATACCGCAGCGTCGGCTACCCTGTGCTCGAGGTGTCGGCACTGAAAGGCACCAACCTCGACGTCGTGAAGGAGTTGATTGCTGGCAAGACGGTCCTCTTCTCCGGCCACAGCGGCGTTGGCAAGAGCGCCCTGCTCAACGCCCTGAGCCCCAACCTCGGCCTCAGGGTCGGCGAACTCTCCGACTGGAGCCTCAAAGGCAAACACACCACGACTTTTGCAGAAATATTCCCAATTCAACTTTCAACTTTCAACTTTCAACTTTCAACTTTCTTAATCGACACCCCCGGCATCAAGGAGTTCGGCATGGTGGACTTCACGCCACAGGAGCTCAGTCATTTCTTCCCCGAGATGCGCGCCGTGCTCCACGGTTGCCACTTCGCCAACTGCACCCATCGCCACGAGCCACAGTGCGCCGTGAAAGCCGCTGTCGAGGAGGGGCGCATCAACCCCGAACGTTACCAGAACTACCTAAATATCCTTGAGGGAATAGAATAAAAGTTAAAAGTGAGAAGTGAAAAGTGAAAGGTGAAAAGTGAGAAGTGAGAAGTGAAACAAACCTCAGAACGTAAAATATAAAACATAAAACCTTAAACATAAACTCCCATGTTCCAAGACATCAACTTCGTAGAGATTGTCAGCACCTTCCTGGTGATGTTCGCCATCATCGATATCACGGGCTCCATTCCCATCTTCGTCTCCATGCGCGACAAGGGAACCAAGATCAAGCCACTGCAGGCCACCGCAGCAGCCCTGGTGCTCTTCATCGGCTTCTACTTCCTCGGCGATGCCCTGTTGAAACTCTTTGGTATCGACATGCCGTCGTTCGCCGTGGCGGGCTCCGTGGTGCTCTTCATCCTTGCCTTCGAGATGATACTGGGACGCGACATCATCAAGAACGAGCCCACCTCGTCGGGCGCCAGCATCGTACCTATCGCCTTCCCTCTCATCGCCGGCCCCGGCGCAATCACGGCCTTCATCTCGCTGCACGCCGAATACGCCACCATCAACATCATGATAGGCCTCGCCGTGAACATAGTGATAGACTTCTTCGTGCTGCGCTATCTCGACAAGATAACCCACTGGCTTGGCGCCGACATCATCTATGTGCTGCGCAAATTCTTCGGCGTCATCCTCCTCGCCATGGCCGTCAAACTCTTCGCTGGCAACATCATGGCGATATTCCATGGGTAAGGTGAAGAGGTGAAGAGTTAAAGAGTAGAAAAGAGCCTGAGAACGCATATTGCTTCTCAGGCTCTTTGACTTTTAGTCTCTTCGACTTTTCTACTCTTTGACTCTTCGCCTCTTATTTGAGGAACTTGAAGTCCTTGCCGAGGTAGTAGGCCTGGTCGCCGAGGCCTTCCTCGATACGCATCAGCTGGTTGTACTTGCAGATGCGGTCGGTGCGGCTGGCCGAACCGGTCTTGATGAGGCCGGCATTCATGGCCACCACGAGGTCGGCAATGGTAGTGTCCTCGGTCTCACCGCTACGGTGGCTGATGATGGCCGTGTACTTGTTGCGCATGGCCAGGTTCACAGCCTCGATGGTCTCGGTGAGAGTGCCGATCTGGTTGAGCTTAATGAGGATGCTGTTGGCAACTTTCTTGTCGAGACCCATCTTCAGGCGCTCGACGTTGGTGACGAACAGGTCGTCGCCCACCAGCTGGCAGCGGTCACCGATGGCATCGGTGTGCATCTTCCAGCCGTCCCAGTCGTCCTCGGCCATACCGTCTTCAATCGAGATGATGGGGTACTTGTTGACCCAGTCTTTCCAGAAGTCGCTCATCTGGGCGGGCGTCAACTTCTCGCCGGTGCTCCACTTGAGCTCGTACATATTGCTTTCGGTGTTGAAGAACTCCGAGGCGGCGGCATCGAGGGCGATGAAGACATCCTCGCCGGGACGGTAGCCGGCCTTCTCGATGGCCTGCAGGATGCACATAATGGCCTCCTCGTTCGAGCCGAGGTTGGGGGCAAAGCCGCCTTCGTCACCCACATTGGTGCTGAGGCCTTTGCTCTTGAGGACAGTCTTGAGGTTGTGGAACACCTCGGCGCCCATGCGCAGAGCTTCGCTGAAGGTGGGGGCTCCCACGGGCATAATCATGAACTCCTGAAAGTCAATGCTGTTGTCGGCGTGCGAACCGCCGTTGAGGATATTCATCATGGGGATGGGCAGGGTGTGGCCGTTCACGCCGCCGAGGTAGCGGTAGAGCTCCTGGCCGGTCTCCTGGGCTGCGGCCTTGGCGCAGGCCAGCGAGACACCGAGGATGGCGTTGGCACCCAGACGGCTCTTGTTCTCCGTGCCGTCGAGTTCAATCATCTTGTCGTCGATGGCCTTCTGCTCGCTGACAAACATGCCCTGCAGCTCGTCGTTGAGCACCGTGTTCACGTTGTTCACAGCCTGCAGCACACTCTTGCCGAGGAAGAGGCTCTTGTCACCGTCGCGCAGCTCGCAGGCTTCGTGTACGCCCGTCGAGGCTCCGCTCGGTACTGCGGCGCGTCCGATGGCGCCCTGGTCGGTGTAAACGTCGACTTCAACTGTAGGATTGCCGCGACTGTCGAGAATCTGACGGCCCTTGATACCTATAATCTGACTCATAATTCAATAAATGTTAGTTTGTTACTATTATTTCTCTTTACTTTTAAAGTGCAAAAGTACACAAAAAAAACGATATGACGGAAAAAATATAAAAAACAAAGCCGGCCACACTCCGTGCAGCCGGCTCTGTCTCTTTCGCTTTATGGGCGATTACATAGCGTTGACTTTGCGCATCAGCTTCGACTTGAGGTTGGAAGCTTTGTTCTTGTGGATGACGCTGCGTTTGGCCAGCTTGTCGATGATGGAGATCATCTTGGGCAGACGCTCGGTGGCAGCGGTCTTGTCCTCGAGAGCACGGAAATCACGCAGGGCGTTGCGCATGGTCTTGGCGTAGTAACGGTTCTCGATTCTCTTTTTCTCGCTCGAGCGAATTCTCTTTTTTGCAGACTTGTGGTGTGCCATAAATTCTTAATATTCTTATTCTTGTTGTTTTATCTCTTGGTACCGCGTGCGGGATTCGAACCCGCGATTTTGAGAATGAAAATCTCACGTCCTGGGCCTACTAGACGAACGCGGCCTAACTCTCTTTTAGCGTGTTTTTTCCGCGAAAAGCGAGTGCAAAAGTACGAACATTTTCCGACATGGCAAAATTTTTTTCAACGCCCGCGGTTGAAAACACAGCCATGTTATTCGTTATCTGCTTGGAAACGAAAGCCTAAACGCTTGCCTGTGACCAGGGATTTTTTGTCGAAATTGGTCCTCATCTCACCCACCGAAACGAGCTTAACTTCGTCGTATGGAGGGGTTAAAAGATCAAAATTGGTGGTATACTCGATAGCACTCTCTATGATGCTTTGTACTGACTCGCTGTTAATCAGCGAAGTACCGAAATTTGAGTACATCATGCCCAACTCACGCTTGCCCTCTATGAAGTAGTGTTTCTCGTTGTTAACAAACACTCGTCCAATCATATACCCCATGTCGTTGTCGCGCTGGTAGGCAAACGAGTCGGCAAGGAAGTTGTAGATGTGTATCACACCGCAATAGCTGCGCCGCGTGTCGTCGCGCACGTATGGCGTTTTCATCACCTGATGGTCGCGCGAGAACTCGAAGACGTTGGTGTGCATCATGAAGAGCAGTATGTCGCCCGCGAACTTCACCTCGAACTCGAAGTCGCCGCGGTCGTTGAACTCAAAAGCCACATTGCGCCCCTCGTCCTGGCATTTCTGCTTGAAGAGCATTATCAGTTCGCGAGTCTCCTCGCGGAACATCTCAAAGGTCTCCTTAGTGGCGTTGTATACGGTCTGCTTGAGCTCGCTCTTGTTGAAGACGAGGTCTTTCAGCGTTTCTTTCAGCTCCATGGTTTAGCGGTGTCTCTTCTTTGAAGATGATACGGTGTATGGCTTCAGCTGCGGAGGCACTGCCGCGGTGGCGGGCGTCTCAACATAGTTCACCGCACCTTCCCATTCTTTGCCGCCGCTGGGTATATGGCTGTTCAGGTCAATCTGCATGTTAGTGAGCTGCGCAGTCGTCCAGTTGGAGACACCTGCCACAGTGCCCGTACCCATCACCACATGGCTGTTTTCAATGGTGGCATACTGGCCTTTCGTGCCAAAAAGGTTGTGCGTGGGCGAGTAACTCTCATACACATAGCAGTTGCTGACGGTGCCTGCTGTGAGCTTGCCCACAAGACCACCGGTGGTGCCAGTGTTGTCCAGCAGGTTGATATGGCTCATGTATATGAAGCAGTTCTCGATGCTGCCGCTAGTCATCTCGGCCGCAAAGCCGCCGGCATAGTGGTCGCCCGAGTTGGCGATAAGGGTCATCATCGCCAGTCCGTCGTTGCAGAAGCAGTTGATGAACTTACCTCCGTCGATAAGGTAGGCTATCATGCCCACGTAGCGGCCCCTCAGGGTGGCTTCGCTCCAGCAGTAGTCTATGGTACCGCCGTAGTTGGTGCCGACAATACCGGAGGCTGCCGACGAGGAGATAATCAGGGCGTTGTCCGACGCATAGCAGTGCGTCACGTCGCCGCGGTTGGCGCTGACGATACCTGCACAGGGATATGTGGCGTCGTTGATGCGAGCCGCAAAGTAGCAGTCTCTGATAACGCTGCCGGGAGCCGCAGTGTCGCAAATACCTGCGAAGCGCGCGGGTGCTTTCTCCGCCAGGTTCTGTGAGCCCGTGGTGGGCGAGGCGGTATAGCACTCTTTGATGGTGCCGCGGTTGAGGAGGCATATGCCCGCTATACTGCGGTTGAGGCAGGCCATCTTGGCGCTGCAGCCACAGCCCTGTATCGTGCCAGTGGCCTCATTGTACACACAGATGCCCGCCAGACCGGAATTTGCAGCACCGGTCTCCCACACAAGACCTGTTGAGCCAGGCGTCGTAACGTGGCAGTCTTTTATCGTGCCGTTGTTGGTGATGCACAGAGGCGAGTGGCTACCCGTCGAACCGTTGGATACATCGCATTTCACGGTCAGACCCTCTACCACGCTGTTGGCGGCTATCGACTGGAAGATGGGCAAGCTGCTGTTGTTGGTGATGCCTGGAGTGGAGGAGTTGGTACCATAGTAGGTCATGTGGCCCTTGAAGTTCTCGATGCCGTATGTCCAGTATCCGCCACCGAGTTTGGCCACCCAGTTGGATTCTTCCAGCACGATATTCGAGGTCATGATGCGGAACCACGTGTCCTCGTCTACCGTCTTGCCATTGATTACGACAGGCGTCGTATGGAAGGCATCGCGCACTTTCTTCAGGTCATCAAGGGTGTAGATCTTGAAGGGACGTGCCTCGGTACCGTTGCCGACGAGACCCGTCTCCGCGGCGCCGTTACCCCAGTTGTCTATACCGATGGCACGCATATAGGTGATGCCGTTGCGGCGAATGGGAACGGTGAAGTTCTTGGTGCAGTTGCCGGCACTGGAGTGAAGGGTCATCTTCAGGCGATATACCGTCGAGTCGTCCATACCCGTCAGTGCGGGCAGGACAAGGTAGAAGGTCAGCAGCTGGTTCTGGGGGAAGTCGACACCGCCCGCGGGGGTGGTGATGGTGATGGTGCGGTCTTCCACGGCGCTGGAGATTCCCTCCAGGTGCGGGTCGAAGGTGTTGTGGTCAATGACATTGAACAGGCCCTTGAGCTGCCTGTTGTCGAGACCGTCCGAAGAGATATCGATGGAGTTAATCTTCATGCCATCGATGTTGATGGGATTGTATACCTGCAGCCTCACTATGCCGCCAAGGGCGTGGAAGTCGAGGTTGGGCGAGGTATAGGGCTCGCCGGTGGGCGTGCCGCCATACCATGCCACCATCGGCATCACATTGTGGTCAAAGCTGGTGTCGGTGGCATACCTCTGCTCGGCAGGCAGGTCAATCACCACATCCTTGAAGGTCTTGATACTCGTGGTGGCCGAGTGGGTAATCCTGTTATTGACACGGTAGGGATAAAGGGCGCAGAAGTATTCGGCGTCAGCCTCCATGGTGGCTTCGAACACGGCGTTGTACTCGGAATAGTCCTCCGAGCCGCTGTTGAGCAGCACGGCCTCGGCGGGTTCCTTCTCGCCGCTCATGTTGGTGTTGATGCTGATGGTCTCCCAGTCTACCCAGTATATCCATCGCTCACCCACGAGATGGGTCTTGGCATCGCCGTTGTCCAACTGCTCGATGCGAGCCTTGAAGTTGAAAGTGGCCTTCTCGTCCCTTATGCAGCCTGCCAGCAGCACAACCGCCATGGCCAGACAAAGTATTATTTTAGTCCGTTTCATAGTCCTTGTTGTTGACTTGTTAAAAATCCCACTCACCAGTCACATACTCACCTTCCGCGTCGGTGAACTCGGTCACCTCCTCGGAGGCACGCATCGTGCTACGGTCGTCACCCTCGATGAGCACATAGTCTTTGTAGAGGGCCAGCGAGTTGGCGAAGCCCTCTTCGGGTGCGTATTGGAAGATCTCTATCTCCGGTCTTACATATCTCTTTTTCATGACAGGATAGGGTTATTTCTTTATCACTTTCTGTATTGTCACCTTCTCGCTGGTGTGTATCCTCAGGTAGTACACACCCGTCGAGAGACGGTCAAGGTCGACGGTCAGCTGGTTGCCCGCGGCATCGATGTAGTCGGCCAGGCGGCGACCCTCGTTGTCGTAGAGTTCCACATGCTTCAGTTCCTCAGCCTCGACGGTCACGCGGCTCGTGGTGGGGTTGGGGTACACCTTCACGGTGCTCACCCTCGTCACCTCGGTCACGCCCGACGTGGCGTTGATGGTCAGGTTCAGCGTCACCACACTGTCGCAGCCGAAGCTGGTGGTCAGCGTGTCGCTGAGCACTATGGTCACAGCGCCTGTGCTGTCGAGGGTGTTGTGCATCAGCATGGTCTCGGCAGGCGTCAGGTAGAAGCCGTAGTTCGAGTATCCGTCGCCCTCGGTGATGCTGTCGTTCAGCGAGGTCGCGGTGCTGTGGTGCACAATCACGGTCAAGGCCGTGGTGCTGTCGATCATCAGTATCGAGTCGACGATATTGTAGCTCAGGTTGGTGTCGACGGTGTAGTACACACCTTCCCATTCCACCGTGTCGCAGTTCTCGAGGGTAATGTGGCTCTCCACGGGAATCATGTCGGGATTGCCGAATATCGGGTAGCCGTGGTTGGTGCCGGCAAGGTCGCTGCGCCAGGTCTTGTACACCTCACGGCCCTCTGCCAGGTTGCGCTCCTTGACCCAGATGTTCAGCACGCGGGTCAGGTTGTTCACACCATACACCTGCTGGTCAATCTTCACGCTATTGCCGCTGCCCTCGAAGGCCGCCGTGGCGTCAGCATTGGCTCCCGAGGCCATCTGGCCGTAGACACGCTTGGTCGAGCCGTTCTCGTAGTAGTTGTTCGTGGCATGCGTGCCGTTGTTGAGCACGGCACCCACAGCACCGTCGGTGACCGAGCTTGTCAACATGCCATAGACATAGTTGTTCTCTATCACCGTGTTGGCCGACTGGCCCACGATGCCGCCCACGCGCTGCGAGCCGCCTTCGCTCTCGAGGAGCACGTAGTTGTTCCTCACCGACGACATATCGCCGCTCTTGGCCTTGCGGAAGAGACCCTTGTTGACGGGAGCAGTGCCGTTGAGGTAGCCTGCCAGACCGCCCACATACAGGCCGCTCATGCGGCTGTCGTTGCGCGAATGGTTGTTCGCTATGGTCGACGAGGTGCCGTAGCCTACCACGCCGCCGCTGTACACGGCGTCGCCGACATACTTGGCCGAGATGTCGGAGTTGGTGATGCGGTCGTGGTCCGACTCACCAATCATACCGCCGCTCACATAGTGCGTCGTCAGTATGGTGGTGCTGTTCACTCCCGGACCTTCCTCGTCGCCTTCCACCACGCAGTTCTGCACTTGCGTGTGCGTCGAACTGGCGGCCAGGGTACCCACATACACGCTGCCTCGCACCAGGGCGCCGTTCAGCTTGATGCTGTACACGCGTGCCGAGTCGAGGAAGCCGAAGAAGCCCACATTGTTCATCTCAGGCTCGTTCAGCATGATGTTCTTGATGGTCACATATTCGCCATTGGCCAGGCGTGCCGTGTCGGCCACTGCCGAGCTCACACCCTGGAACCATCCGCGGAACGGATGCTGGATGTTGCCGACAGGGCTCCACAGGTGGTCCTTCATGTCGTAGGCCGAGTTGTCACTCTTCTTGTGCAGGTATACTTTATTGAAGAAGAATTCGCGCGCCTGCGTGAGGTTCAATCCGTTCACAACACTGATGAACCACGCAAGACCGTTCTCGTTGTAGATGTGCACGTCGCCGTTGTAGGTGGTCACATAGCCTGCATCCGTACTGGGGGTGCCGTCGGGCAAGTCATACGAGGCCACATTGGGACGGGCCGAATAGGTGTAGGTGTTGTCATAGGTAGCACCACCCTTTGTCGGGGTGTTGATGACATCCTTCCAGTAGTCGCGCGGGCTGTAGTATGCCACCACGTCGCGGTTGGCCGTGGGCACCACGAAGGTCGCCGAGGGCGAGTAGTAGGGGTCGAAGTCCCACATCACGAAGTCGGCCAGAGGCACGGGGGTCGGGTCGGTGCTGTACTGCGGTGTAGTGGTAAGCTTGATCACCTCGCCCTCGCAGAAGTAGACGTCGCTGAGCGAATGGTGGTTCTCAGCACCCTCGCCGTTGTCGAGGAACACATAGTAGTCGGCCGTCGGGTTCAGTTTGTCGTACACCACCGACTGGATGGTGCCGCTGTTACGGTCGGCCCACACCTTCGGCGTGATCTGCACGGTCTTGTACTGACGCGTGGCACGTGCGCGATGCGTCGTGTCGGTGTCCGAGAATGCATTATCGACAGTGGTCGCGGCTTCGTCGTAGTGCGACGGGTCGAGCTTCACGGGGTTGTCGGCAATGCTCTTGAGCAGCGTGATGTCGATATCCTTGTGCAGCGTGCAGTTGCCCGAAGCATCGGTGGCCTCCACCCTGAAGGTGATGTTCTTCTTCTTTTCCAAGGTACCGAGGGCGATGTTCGAGGTAATCAGGGTGTCGGCAATGGCACACCTGACGCCGTTGAAGTTATTGTTCTTGACTTGTTTCTTGATTTCGTTGCTGGTGTAAGCGGTGGTGTGCGTGAGGCTGTTCTCGCCGCTCCACTTGTAGGTGTAGGGGTAGAAGCCGCCCTGCACGCGGTACACTATGGTGTCGCCGCCGCTCGGGCAGTTCACGTTGGCCATGCAGTTGTACTCGAGCACATCCTTGGGATAGATACCGTCGATAATCGGGGTTGTCGACGAGAACACCTGGTGCTTGAAGGTAGCGCAACGCTGCAGGTAGATACGCTGCACGTTCACACCCTCGTTGTACATCACATAGTAGCCGTCGTCCGACAGGAAGTTGCCGTTCTGGACAGCCTCGGCCAGGTGAGTACCCGACGACTGGAACACTATCTGTATCGTGTCGCGCAGCACTTCGGGTATGTCGGGGAACCACTTGCTCACGCCGATGCGCGTGCCAGCAGGCAGCGTCGACGAGAAGAAGATCAGCTCCGACTGCGTATCCGAGGTGTCCTGCACCGCCACCGAGGTGTTGGGCTGACGCAGCAGCAGCACGTTGGATTTGGTAGCCGAGGTAGTGTCGTAGAAGTTGTAGCGCAGCAGGCGGTCCTTGCTGTCGTATTCCTGCTCGTACTTCTTCCAGAAGCGTTCCAGATCGTTACCGCACACATAGTTGTCGGTAATCTTCATGGCCGTGGTTGCATTCGAACCCAGCAACTCGAAGTGGCCGCCGTCAACAATGATGGCGCCGTTGTACGGGTGTATCTTCCACGGCACATCGTCCACGTCATTGTGTATCACGTCGCTGTTGACGATGGTGTCGCACAGGTTGTGGCGCACGGTCACGTTGTTAATCATCGTCAGCGTGCCGTTATTACCCACATGGATGGCACCGTATCTTGTCTTGTCGTTGCCCTTGTATCCGTTGTAGTTCAACTCCACGGTGACACCGTTCTGCAGGGCCACCGTACCGCCGTTGTTCACGGCTATGATGGGACCATACACTATGTTGGTGTCGGCAAATTTCTGCTTGCCGCGTGCGTTGTCGAAGGCACCGGGGATGGGGTTGTACACCGTGTCGTGGCTGGCCCACACATGGGTCGTGGTGTTGTAGTCTGCCTCGTTGCGTTTGGGCTCAATCTTCGACAGCAGGCCGCCGCGGAAGGTGATGAAGCGCGCCGAGAAGCTGGCGCCGGAACCGCTCACTTTAATCATCGTGCCGCGGTACACGCCCGCCTCGCCAGGCAGCTCGTGGTGGTGGCCGTCGTAGCGTACCACGGGCACATCCATATAGTCGAAGCCCTTGATGAGCAGCGGCTCACCGGGAGTTATCTTCACCGTGTCGAGCACACACAGCACGTCGCCCTCCTCGTAGATGCGCTCGTTGAAGGCATCCTTGATGTTGGTCAGGTACAGGCTCGGCAGCTTGCCGCAGCGTGCCTTGAAGTCGGCTTCGTTCACAAATATGTTGCCAGCGCCCTCATCTCCTATTCGGTCTGAATAGTACTTGAAGTTATGGCCGTTAAGGGTTGTGCCTGCGCGGGTGACAGTCGGGGCCGAAGCGACATAGAGGGTGTCGCCGATGGCACGGCTCTTTACATATATTGTCAAGGTGAATTCCGTGCGCTCGAGGCTGGGATTCGTCGCTGCATCGGCGGCACTGCCTGCGTAGCTCTTGAAGGTCATTATCACCTTGCCTATGTAGCCCTTGCCGTCAACCTTGTCGTACACATGGTTGCCGTCGAAGTTCAGGTTCACATCCAGGGCCGCCTCTCCGTGGCCGTCGAGCTCGCCGATCAGCCTGCCGTAGGTGCCTGACACAGAGGCGGCAGTATGGGCACCCTCATAGTGGTCGGTACCGGCACTGATAACGTGCGAGCCTGTCTGCCCGGTGGCCGTCACCAGGTCGAGGGGTTCCTGCACGCTGACGTTGTGCCAACCGCTGGCGGTGGCAAGTGTATTGGTGATGTTGTCCGACGGCTTGATGGTCATGCGGAACTTGTTGTGCGTACCGATAACCGCCGCCGAGTCGTCCGTCAACTCGAACCAGTCGCCGGTCTCCGACGAGAGGGTCCAGTCGCCGTTGCCGATGCCGCTTGCCGAAGAACTCGACTTCGAGGTCGGCGCCCACTCCACATTCGTCAGGTACAGCTCGCGTTTCTCCAGCGTGGCCGGGAGTACAATCTTACGCGAGAAGACGTTGCTGCGGCCTTCGTTGTACATGGCAAGCACGTTGTTGGCCATGTTGCTGAAGTCCTCCAGAATGGTCGAGATGGTTACCTGCACGTTGATGGGCATAAGCAGGTTACTGTCGAGCCACACAGTGTCAATCTCCGGTGTCAATGGGTCGCCGTCCACCACAGCGCCGTAGTTATGGCCGGGACCTTCTGGCGCAGTGTGTCCGTCGCCGTCATAAGTCGCGCGCAAAGGCACTGCCACATACTCGTCCAGTGTGAAGGTGACATAACCCACTATTGTGTGGTTGAACTTGTTGCCGTAGGTCACGTAGATGTCCATCTCGGGCAAGGCGTTGGTGGCGTCGCTCACCTGCGCCGACGAGAAGTTGCTCCACGAGTTCACGTGCTCGTTACCCGTCACCACAGTGCAGCTGTCCCATGTGCCGCTTACGGTTACGGGAGCCACAAGCATACTGTCGAGGGGATTGGCGCTTCCCGTATGCACTCTCTTGAAGTTGTTACCCGAAGCCATAATCATGCCGAAGTAGGAACCGGGGTTGCTGAGGGTCAAGGTCACCTCACGCGTCGGGTCGTTGACCGACACCAGACGTATATTTTGCTCTTCGGCGTCAGTGTGCCATGTGTCGTCCATGCCGTCCCACGTCTTGGGCAGGTACGACTGGTCGGTCATGCGCATCTCTTCGTTCTCGTCGGTAATCACCACACCCGTGCTACCATTAATCTTATAGAAGTGGCCCGCGGTCGTGGGCGGCAGCTTCAGGGTAGTGTGTGCCATCGAATAGTCCTTGGCATCGACTCCGGTACCTATGGTGAACGGCTTGTCGTCGACACCGCTGTAATGGGGGTTGCTGTGCGCCTGCACCACGGCGAAACGCGTACGCGAACCCTGGCCTATCGACCACACACGGTATGAGGTGCTGTAATTGTAATAGGAATACTCCGAACTGAGCGCTGTCGACTTCACCCACGTCAGCACCGGACCCTGCGAGGAGGCTATCACCTGCAGCGAGTCACCGCAGGCAGGCATGAAGCCGCCGTTATCACTGTTTTCAGCACCGTACTTCGGCGCAGCGGTGATAACGGCATTGGTTTGCGGCGCTGCCATGATGTATGCAAAGCCGTAAATCTCTGAATAAGTGTCGTTCTCGTCCATGAAGTCGATATTGACACCGTTGTGTATCAAGAAGGCAGGCAGCTTGCGGTTGTCATTGGTGCGGGAAATCATCGTCAGCTGCTGGCACACGCTGCCGTTGTCGCCGCAGGCGTAGCAAGTCGGGTCGGTGGAGGTGCAGCGGTCGAACTCAGTATTGTTCGTATAGTCGAGCGGCCAGCCCTCCTTGTAGAAGTTCACCAGGCCGATGTTCGAAGCGGCACGTGCCAGCGACATGATGTTGTAGCCCTGGGTGTTCAGGGTGCCGATGCGGTTGATGGTGAAGTCGCGGCTCACGAAGGCCGACACAGCGTCGCGGTCGCCCTCGTAGTGAATGGCCGTGTTGTGCAGCCACAGCTCCGAGGCTCTCTGTATCGAGAACAGGGTCTTGCCGGGCACACAGCTGGCGGCAGTCGGGTCGGTGCTCAGCGGAGCGCCGTAGTTGCGTATGTCAATACGGCTCTTCAGGTCGCCGCCCTTGGCCGACGTACCCGAGCCGATGATGTTCTTGGTGATGTCTATGGTGGGATCCGTCGACTCGGCCGAGTTGATATAGTTGTAGCGCTCGCCGTCGACGATAATCCAGTTGTTGCCGCCGAAGAAGCCCTCGGCAGTATAGTCGGCCGAACCCGAGTTCTCACCCCAGTTGGCTCCACCATAGACCGAGTTGCCTATCAGCAGGTTGCTGCTGGTCAGCGCAGCCACCTTGCCGCCCGTGGCACCGGGACGGAACACAGCGTATGCCGTGGGCTCGCCCGTCTCGGGGTTGCGCCACACCTCGCAGCTGTCCACAGCGTCGAGACCTATGTTCACGTAGGCCGAGCCGTACACGTTGCCGAGGTAGCCGCCGCCGTAGGCGTTGGCGGTCACCTTGCCGCCCGTGATGTTCACTATCGACGACGGGCGCTTCGTGGTCATGCTCTGGTAGTCGGCCACAGTGACTGTCTCCGACCCGTCGTTGAAGTCCTTGTGGCAGGTCTCGTGCCAGTAGCCGTCGCTGCAGTTCTCCGAACCGCCGTAGATGTCCTGCGTCGTGCCGCCCTGCATGTTAACCATCTTCAGGCCGTAGACAAGGCCGCCGCCGGTGTTCGAACCTGCGGCACCGCCGAACACATTCTGCGTCACCGTACCGCCCTTGATGTTCGTCACCAGGTAGCTGTAGCGCGTCGGGTCGTCGAAGGGCAGGTTGTTGACGTCGTAGTCCCTGGCCGAGGTGATAGCCGTGCGCAGGGTGTCGGCCTCCATACGACCGTCGAGGTCGTAGTACAGCGTACCGTCGTTGTTGCGGCGATAGGCAAAGCTGGTACCCATCTTGCCGCCGCCGTAGATATTGTTGTTCACCAGGCCGCCCTCGAAGTCGATGGTCACCTTCTGCGTGTTGGGCACGTAGAGGCGCTTGGGCCTCGGGTAGAGGGTGCCCGCACCGTCGTGGTCGGGGAAGTAGCCTGCATAGCAGCCGGTGTCGTAGCTCGTCGACGGGTAGTCGCCGTTGCCGGCACCATATATATAATCGTATTTACCACTTATGATACGCACGTTGGCCTCGTTCACGTAGCCCGTGAAGTCGTTGCCGCCGAACACCTTCTCGGCAGTCTTGCTCTCGCCCTCGGTGTTACCGCGCATCACCACGTGGGTGGTGCCGTGCACCGTTGAGCCCCAGCAGCCGCCGTAGATGGCATCGAAGGGGGAATCCCAAGTCTCGAAGGCTTCGATATAGGTGTTCTCCACATCGCCGCCACGGCCGCCGCCATAGGCGCGTGCCGTGCTAAGGTGTGCGGCGTGGTGCAGGTGCACCGTGGTGTAGCCGGCACCGTCGTCGGTCGAAATCACATTGCCCTGGTGTTCCAGGTTCAGGTTCTCCCAGTGGCCTTCGCCGCCGCCGTATACAGCTCCGTTGATGGTCAGGTCGTGGCAGCCGCCTTCCTGTGCTTCGCACTCGCGGTCGTTCACATTCACATAGGTCAGACGGCAGCTACCCAGTCGGCCGCCACCGTACACGTGGTCGTCAATCTGTCCGCCCCACAGGTTGAGGGTGGTCTTGTCCACGAAGGGACGGCCCGTGGTACCGGTGGCCAACAGGTGCGCCGCGTCGTGCGTCTGGCCGAACTCATACACGCTCCATTCGCCGGGGTTGATCTCGTCGTAGTCGTAACGGCCGTTCGAGCCGCCGTAGATATGCTGCACACGGCCGCCGCTGATGTCGATGCGGGTGTTGCCGTGCACCGTGCCGCTGATGTCGTTGCCGCCGTACACATAGTTGATACCTTTGCCGTCGGCGGTGTTCGAGTTGCGTATGTCGACGAAGGCCTTGAACTTCACGTCAGCCTTGCGGCAGCCGCCGAAGACAGCCTCCTTCACGGTCACATACTCGCTCTCCACACGCACGAAGGTCGACACGCTGTCGACGCGCGTACCGCAGTAGGGGTCGGCAACGGTCTTGCGGCCGTTCATGTTGCCGGCGTTGCCGCCGCCGAACACATAGTCCACCGTGCCCTTCCTCAGACGTATGTCGGGCACGCAGGTCTCCATATTGTCGCGGTTGTTGCCGCCGAAGATGGTTCCCACGGCGTAAACGTCGGGAGTGGTGCAGTTGAGCAGCACCACAACCTCGTCGCTGACACCCACGCCGTTGCCGCCGCCGAAGACGGTGTCGATCATGCCGCCGCTGGTGTTGATGTCGATGAAGCTCGACTTCTGCAACGGACGGTTGTCAACAGCCTTATCCTGGCAAACGGGCTCGAGGCTCGAGTACTCGGGACGGCTGCCGTCGTAGTTGTAGGCACCGTTACCGCTGCCGTACACGCAGTTGATGGTCGGTGTGCCCTCGATGCGCAGATAGGCCGAGTGGGTGGCCGTGTATTTGGGGTTGCCGAGGTCGTCAACACCGTCCTCTTTGTTCATGTGGGTCACACCGTCGGTGGCCATGAAGTCCTCGGGAGCCTTGCCCTCGTGCACGAGGTTGTTGCTGTAGTCCCTCACCTCGGGATAGCTGTAGGCACCGAAGCTCGCGATACTGCCCATACAGTCGTTGCCGGTGTAGAGCGAGCCTTTGATGGTGCTGGTGCTCTGTATATATGTATAGCTCAAGCCGTAGATCGAAGACAGGTAGCCGCCGCCGTAGGCGTTGCCGTCACCGTAGCCGTCGCCGTGGTGCTTATCGCTGCCCACGGTGCCGCCGTTGAACTGGAAGTGCACCGAACCCAGCTTGTCGCCCTTGTTGCCGCCGGGCAGACGCAACTGGCGCTCGCCGTTTCTGTAGGTGAGGCCGTTGGCACCGGTGCCGGTGAAGCCAGCGCTGTCCTGCAGGAAGATACGGTTGATAGCACCGGCTTCGTTGAAGCCCACGTTGGTCATAACGCCGCCGCCGTAGGCCGCAAAGAGCACCTTGGGCTGCACGCCGTCGCAGTTGGCATGGATATAGAGGTTCGAGCTGTTCTGCGTCGGCACCAGCTTGCCCACGAACTCGTCGTACGGGTCGTAGGGCTCGTTGTTGTAACTCAGCAGCTCCTCGCCGTTCTCCATATAGCGTTCGCCCCACAGGGGGTTCTCGTCTTTCGGTTCCAGACGCTCGTGGCAGTGGTAGAAGCCGTCGCTACCGCCGTAGACGTCCTGCAGCACCAGCGACTCGCCGTCGAGCACCACGTAGCTGCCCTCGCCGGTCTCTGAGCCCACGTCGCCGCTGATATCATTGCCGCCGTGCACATAGCCGAACACACCGCCGCTGAGCCACACACCCGTCGAGCCTTTCACGTTGGCCATACGGCAACCGCCGTAGACCTGCTCGCAGACGATGCGCGACTTGCCGTAAGGGGCAAGGTTGCTCTCCATGGCCGCGTTGGGTCCCGGCGAGTGGATGAAGCAGCTGAACACTTCGGGCCACTGATACTGCCAGCCGTTCATGGCGTAGCTGATACGGCTCGCCATATCGGGCACGTCGCGCACCGGTCGCATCGAGCGCATATCACCGGCGTTACCGCCGCCGTACACCACGCCGATACCGCCCGACCACAGGTTGATACGCGAGATGGTGTTCATCGGGGCGTTGTTGTTGCCGCCGAAGAAAGCACGTATGTTATAGCGTCCGATGTCGGTGTTGAAGCGTCCCGGCGAGTGGTACTGCAGCGAGTCGTAGTAGGCCCACTCGTTACCCACGTTCGTGGCGTCGTACAGTTTGCGGTGGTCGCTGAGCATCACATCGCTGCCCAATGTCCAGGGCTGGGGGTGCTGCACCACCTGGCCCGCCACATGGCTCTGGCCGTTGTAGGTGCCGTTGTTTACCCACACCCATTCACGTGTTATGCTGTCGTTCTCGAAGATAAAGTTGTTGCCCGTGCAGTACACGGCGCCCACGGGCCATTCCACCGAGGCGCGGTTGCCACCCAGGAAGCAGGTGTCGATCATACCGCCGGTGACATAAACGTCGGCGCGGGAACTCTCCACCAGGTTGCCGCCACCGTAGACGTAGCGTATGCCCCAGTCGCGGCCGTAACCCTTGAAGTAGGTGTTCTGCAGGTTGTAGCCCGTATAGGTGTGACCCGTGGCGGCCTGGAAGTTGTTGGCGAATGTGGTGAAGGCCGGGCTGCCATCATCCTTCGGGGCCAGCTTGGTGTTGACGATGTGGACGATGTTCTTGGCGGTCTTGGCCACGCTGCCGCCGTAGTTGTTGCCGCCGAAGACGGCATAGATGGTACCGCCGTACACAATTATGGATGTTGCGGTGGAGGGGTTGTTATCGTCAACCTCCACGCCGATGAAGGCGTTCTCGGCTCCGCCGAAGAGGGTGTCGATGAGGATGTAGTCGTTGCCGCTATGGCCGCTGACGCCAACGCTGATGTTGGCTTTCTTGATGTAGGGGATAGTGCCGTTGCCGTTGTCGCCAGTCTCGTGGTTGTCAACGTCGTTGGGGTTGCTGTACAGCGGGTTGTAGACGAAGTAGTTGGGCACCACGCGGCGGTCCACGCCGTCGGCTGCAGGGTCTTCTCCGTAGTGGTCGTACTCCCAGTTCCAGTGCAGACAGGCGGTGTCGGCGGGGGTGATATTGTTGTAGTCAACGGCGTTGCAGGCCGTGCCGTGCAGGTCGGCGGTGCGCTCGCGCGGCGTGTAGCCCCACGGGTACACCTCGCCGTTGAAGTAGTAGCTCTGGTAGCCCAGGCTCGTCTTGCCGTAGTCGTAGGGGAAGACGTAGCTGTGGGTCGCCTCGTCGTAGCTGAAGTTGATGCCGCGGTAGGTGTAGAAACCGCAGCCGCCACCGTAAGCATAGCCTATGTGCACCTTGTGGTCGGCATCGGTCTTGGCGGTACCCAGCTGTATGGTGGCACCGTCGTCGCCCTGCACCCAGCCGGCGATGTCGTTACCGCCGTAGAGGGCGTAAATCGAGTCGCACGAGTGCACCGTCACGCTGGTGTTGCCGCCCACGTTGGCCATACGGCCGCCGCCAACGACATAGCCGCGCACCACAGGGGCTTTGTTGGCATAGGGCATCGCACGACGGTCGACGGCGTTGCTCATGGCGATGTTCACGGTCTTGCTCTCCGTGGTACCGTTGGTGTAGGTCACCGTCACCGTCAGCGTGGCCACGGCACCTGCGGGAGGCACACTGACGCAGCTTATCGTTATCGGGTCGGCGTTGTTGGCCTCGGCGGTGCTCAGGCTCAGGTAGCGGTTGGCTGCGTTGTTGAGCTTGTAGTTCACCTTCTGGATGGCCAGGTCCTCGAGGTAGGTGGCAGGAGGATCGTCGTGGCGGTTGTTGTCGTAGAAGTAGTAGTAACGGTAGGTGGGCACACCGGCGCTACCGAACACGTCGGTCTCGCGCTGGCCGTAGTCGAGGTGGATACCGTAGCGGTACACCTCCTGGCGGTACTCGGTATAGGGGGGACGGATCTGGGCCTGGTAGGTGCCGCTGACGCCGTCGGCCGTCAGGTCGAACAACGCCGTCGCAGTGGCGGTCTGTCCGTAGCGCAGGCTCGAAGCGCCGCTCTCGTTATAGGCAATGCCCACACTCACCAGTCCCTTGTCGTCGGGGATGTTGGCAATCTGCTTCACATGGCCGGTCACCTTCACAGGCATATACAGGGCACCGTTGCCGTTGGGGCGTATGTAGTTAATCGTGTGGTTGTCGAAGAATACCGTGTCGGGGTCGTAGTAGGTCTTGCAGTGTGCGTCGATTATCGAGTCGTCCACGGGGTTGCCGGTACTGGTGATGGGGCAGCCCATGATGGTGTCCACACCGGTATAGGGACTCGGCTTGGTGCAGCGGCGATCGTAGATGGCGTCCTCGGGACGCTGGTAGCTGTCGTGCGATATCGTCCAGGTGCCCAGGGTGGGCGCCACGACATTCTTGCTGTCGTACATCACCCAGTGGTAGGCCGACTGGCGCTTACCGTTGATGTCGTAGTACACATGCGACAGGGCGGCGCCGAAGTCCCAGTTGTACCAGTAGGTGGTGTTGGCAATAGGATCGGAGGTGGAGATGCGCACAATCTTCAGCTCGTCGGGAGCACCCACCAGGTAGTAGCGGTAGTTGTCCCACAGCTGGTAGTAGTAACCTGTCGAACCGGTACGCTGCCAGGCGCAGTACTGGTCGAACGCCGAGGTGTCCACGGCCTCGATATAGGGCGTGGCGGGGTTGTCGATGTTCAGACGCAGATAGACGTTACCCATCGACGTGATGTGCGTCACGTTACTGGGGTTGTAGCGCCACACCTTGGCCCAGCTCTTAGGCACGCTGTTCTTGTCGAAAGCCACCTCGCTCTGGTGTCCCGAGCCCCACACCGGACCTTCGTACCACCACAGGCGGCCGTTGGTCAGCGTAAAGTAGTCGTCATCCTGTGCCTGCGCCTTCTGCGGAGTGCAGCAGAGGACAAGCATCAGCATCGCGGCAGTCGCCGCAAGCAATCGTTCGAGTCTGTATGTAGTCATCTTCATGATTTGTTTCTTTGCTTAACGTGTTAATATATAGCGCGCTACGCGTATATATACAATACACTACAAATCGCAAAATTACGAATATTTTTTAACATGTGTTCATAAAAATATATAAAAATCATATCGTTTGCGACCTAATAGGGTGATGGAAGATGTATGAAGGAAGATGGAAGATGTATGATGTGGGGTGGTGGTGTGTGGGTAGTAAGTGAGTAGTATGTGAGTAGTATGTGAGTAGTATGTGATGATGGAAGAGGGATGATGGAAGATGTATGATAAAAAAAGCCCTGCCTTGCGGCAAGGGCTTTTTAACATATCGTGTACGACCTTTGTTGAGTTAGGAGTTAGGAGTTAGGAGTTTGCCCACTAACCACTACCCACTAATCACTAACCACTACCCACTAATTATGGTCGCCTATCTCCACCGCGGTGTTGCCGGTGACTTTGGCAGCGTTACCGCCGCCGTAGACGGAGCCCATGATGTCGGTGCGGTTACCCTGGATGACCACCTTGGTGTTGCCGACGACAGGTGCGGCATTGCCGCCGCCGTAGACGTTGCCGGGGTGCACGCCGCTACCGTCCACATAGCCCACGCGGGCGTTGGGGTTGGCGCCACCAGCGTCCTCACGGCTGATGGAGCCGACGGTGACCACGGGGTTGGCCATCACCTTGGCGGCATTCACGCTGTTGAGGTAGGTCTGGTAGGTGGTGTAGACTGCCATCGAGTCGTCGTAGGCCTGCTGCGAGGTCCAGTATTCGCTGTGACCTGCGGCGGTCCATTCAGCCTGTGTCTTGGGCTTATTGGCAGGTACCACGGGCATGAGATCCTGGTAGCCCTTGCCGCCGCCGAAGACGTTCTGGCGCACGGTGGCGTTGATGATGTTCACCTGCGGCGACAGGCGTGTCGGGTCGGACCACATGGAGTCTTTGGGATCCGAGTGAGAGGTGCCTTCCTTCCAAGTGCTGTCGGGCACGTAGGCCACGAGGTTGCCGCCGCCATATACATTGTTCAGTTTCAGGGGGCAGCCACCACAGCAGGTGCTGTTGTGGGTCGAGTCGACGTTGACAATAATGTTGCCGAAGATGTTGCCGCCTTCGTTCGATCCGCCGAAGACCTCGTCGATGGTGTGGCCGGGGTTCGAACCGTAGACGTTGACGGTGACGTCGCCGTAGATACGGCCGCCGCTCATGTTGCCGCCGAAGACGCGCGTCATGTCGCCACCCTCGATGGTGAGGACGATGTTCTTGCGGTCGGTGGGAGTGCCGATGTCGGCGTTTCTGGCGCCGCCATAGACGTCGGTCAAACCAGTGGCGCCGCAAGGCACGGTGACCACGGCGCTGCCGCCGGGGGCCTCGTTGCCGCCACCGAAGACTTCCTTGGTGAGGATGGGGCAGTTGCCGTCGGGGGCGATGTCGACAGTAGCTGTGCCTTCAACAACACCCTTGCTGTTGCTGCCGCCGAAGAGCTGGCCTGCCAGACCGCCGAGGATGGTGACCGTGGCATCGCCGCTGTTGGGAGGTGCTATGGTGCCGGTGAGCTTCCTGACGTTGGCACCGGGGTTGCCGGGCACCTCGACCGACGAACCGTTGCCGCCAGCGTAAACCTGGTAGAAGCGGCCGCCTTCGATGGTGACGGCGTTGTTGAGGGTGTTGGCCGCGCGGCCGCCACCGTATACATACATAATAGTATTGTCGCACCCGTGCACGTAGACTATCGACTTGCGGTCGGTAGCGACAGGCCAGCTGCCGGTGATGCGGCCCTGGTAGAGGTTGTCGTAGATGGTGTAGTCGCAGTCTTCGCTGCCGTCACCTGTCAGCACCGAGGCCTGGTTGCCGCCGCCGTAGACGCCGTAGATGGCGTAGTTGGTGGCGATGTTCGAGCCCGTGGTGTCGGGTTCCGTGGCGGGAGGCACAATGGTGGGGCAGGTGTTGGCGCTGGTGTGGGCGGTGCTCCACACGTCGACGCGCATGTTGCCCAGGGGCGACGAGCCGGCGTCGTTGCCGCCGAAGACATTGCCTTCGATGGTGGCGTTGCCGCGGCTGCTGTTGCCTATGTTCACCTGCGTGTTGCCGTCGACGATACCGGCCGTGGGCGAGGTGCTGCTGCCCTGGCCGCCGCCGAAGATGTTGCCCTTGATGGTGCCGTCGAGGATGTCGACGGTGGTGCCGCCCCAGTCGACGTGGCCGTTCTCGCCGCCGCCGTAGACCGAGCCGTAGATGGTGTGGCCTGGGGCGTCGACGGTGACGTGGCTCTTGTAGACGTAGGCAAATTCGCCGAAGCCGCCGTCGGCAAGGAAGTCGGAGATTGTAGCTTCGTCGGCCGGGTCGTTGGCGCGGCCTCGGCTCGAGCCGTAGACGTTGCCGCCGTAGCCCTTGGCGCGGTTGGCGGCGGTGCCTATGGTGGAGTAGATGTTCACCGTGGCGGTGCCGTTGTCGCCCGAACCCTGCCAGGTGGTCGAGTCGCCGAGGATGCCGTAGTCGCCCACCAGGCCCATCGAGCCGCCGCCGTAGACGTTGCGGAGGATGGTGCCGCCGTTGACGGTGACGCTGGTGGTGTTGCGCACGTAGCCGGCGCTGAAGCTGTAGTGGGTCTTGTTGGCGTCGTCTTTATAGGTATCCACACCGCGGCCGGCGCCGTAGACATTGCCTATGTAGTCGTATTTCTGCTTCTCGCTGTTGGCAAGTGAGGCATAGCCGTCGGGAAGGTCGGAGCCTATGGTGCCGCCGTTGATGGTGACGACGGTGTTGTTCTGCACGTGGCCGTTCTCGCCCGAGCCGAAGACCGAGCCGTGGATGAAGGGCTTGCCGTCGGTTCCGGCGTTGATGGTCACGGTGGTGTTGTAGACGTAGGCACGGTCGGAGTAGCCAGGGCCTGCCACACCGCGGCAGGAGCCGAAGACCGAGCCGTTGTTCATGCCGTCGGAGCCTATGATGGCGGTGCCGCCGATGGTCACCGACGTGCTGCCGGTGTTGGCCTGCGGGGTGCCGTGGGGGTCGTAGGTGGTGGGGGCCAGCGAGGTGCCGGGGGCGGCATCGCCAGCGTCCTTGCGGTAGAGGATGGTGCCGACGGTGGCCAGCGAGCCGCCGCCGTAGACGTTGTGCAGCACGGTGCCGCCGGTGATGTTGACGCTGGCGTCGCCATAGACGCGGCCGGCGGTGTAGCTGAGGTTGTGGCCGGTGCCGCTGCTGATGGGGTCGACACCGCGGCCGCCGCCGTAGACGTTGCCGTGGTAGACCTTGATGT
>JBGUZF010000092.1:0-2070 GCA_045222795.1 Bacteroidales bacterium | reverse complement strand
CGGGTCCATCTTGAAGAACTTGGGGTAGTCGCCAACATTGCTGCGGTAGAGCTCCACCAGTTCGTCGGAGGTGGGAGTGAGCTTTATTGAGGTGAGATGTGAGACGTGAGAGGTGAGAGACTCTATTGTCTCACGTTTCACGTCTGACGTCTCACATTCAAAGAGCATCGCTGCGTTGCAGCCGCCGAAGCCGGAGAGGAGCTTGACAAAACTCTGTTTGTCGGTGGTGCGGCTGTCGGCGCTGACGCTCACCTGACGGCTGACGCCAAGGTTCTCGAAGCCGCGGGTTCCGAAAACCACGCCGTGCTCCGCGGCTTGCATTGAGAGGATTGTCTCGAGCACGCCGGCGGCACCCATAGTGTGGCCGTAGATGCCCTTGAGGCTGAACATCGGCACGTCGGCCAAGCCTGCTCGGTCGAGGGCTATGCTTTCCATCTCATCGTTATAGAGCGTTGAGGTGCCGTGGACGCTGACGAAGGCCAGCTTCTCCTTGTCGATGTCGAGGTCTTGCAGACAGCGGTAGGAGCCTTCGCCGGTGCGCGACGGACCACTGATATGGTTGGCGTCGTTGCATAAGGCGCCGGCTTCTGCCACCCATCGTGGCGTATTGTTTGATTGCTTGATTGTTTGATTGTTTGAGTATATTATTGTTGCGGCGGCTTCGCCGAGATTCAGTCCGCAGCGGTCGCGGTCGAAGGGACGGCATTGGTCGGGCGAGAGGGCGTGGAGGCACTGGAAGCCGCTGATGATAAACTCCGACTGCACGTCGCAGCCTATCACTACGGCGGTGTCGCAGAGGCCTGCCTCGATACTGCGCATGGCGGCAATCTGGGCGTTGAGACCGCTGATGCAGGCGTTGCTGACAACCACCGCAGGGTTGGGGTTGCCGAAGTATTGGCGTATCAGTTGGGCCGAGGTGCCGAGCAGGGCTCGTTCTCCACTCTCCACTTTCCACTCTCCACTCAAAAGGTGCACGTTGCCCTTGGTGGTGGAAAGGAAGAAACGGCAGCGGGGTGACTTGGGGTCGATGCCGGCACGGGCGATGGCGTCGCTGGCCGACACGATGCACAGTTGCTCGAAGAAGGTGTATCGTTCGTCGTCGTGTCGCTCCTCTTCGGGAAACAGCGAAGCGGTGTAGAGTGAGCCGTCGGGAAGAGAGTACTGCCGCAGGGCGCACTGGCCTGCCATCACGGCATGGTAGTTCTCCTGTGTCGTTGCCCCAAGGGGCGAGTATATGTTATCTGCTAGTTTTACAACCATTTCTTCTTCCACTCTTCAAAAAACGGCGGGTTGCCCAACACCAGTTTGTACTGTTTGTCCATGAATACTTGCACCGTATGGGCCGTAGCCAGTAGGTTGTCGCCGTCGGTAATCTTGTAGTCGAACACTATCTTGGCCGATTCGGTGGGAGTGTATACAATCTCTATCTCGGGGTGCATGCCGTAGATGATTGGGTTCTTGTATTTCAGCTGCACGTCAACCAGCGGAGCGTAGTAGCCTTCGCCGAAGAAGCGTAGGTAGCCCAGGTCGTACTTCTCGCCGAAGGCCTCGCGGGCATCCTCGAGGTAGAGCATGTAGCTGCCGTGCCACGCCACGCCCATCGAGTCCACCTCGCTGAAGCGTATGTCAAGTTGTTTCTTTATGCTCAGTGTATTCATTAACCGTTAACCTCTAACCATTAACCTTTACAGTAATGCTATCTTTATCGTTCCACTGCACAGTAGCGTGTCGCCGCTGCGGCTCTCGGCGTGCGCCAACGTCATGCCAAACACTTCGTCGCTAACCTCTATGCGTGTCTCTATCTTGTCGCCGACCTTCGGCAGCGAGTGTATCTCCATGTCTCGCAGGGCGCCTATCACTCCAACGCGCACCTCCTTGCCGCTGCTGAGGTTGATGTACCCCATTCGGGCGGCGCAGGTCTGCGCTATGTTCTCTATCAGGCCGCAGGCCGACATACGGCCGTCCTCGACCATAATGTTGTCCTCGCGGACGGTGAGTTCGGTCACTGTCACCACGGGGTCGCAGTGCAGCAGGCGGTCGACCATCACCATCGGTGGTCTCTGCGGCAAG
>JBGUZF010000091.1:0-2314 GCA_045222795.1 Bacteroidales bacterium | reverse complement strand
TGGCCGAACCGCTGCGGTGCGACAACCTCGCCTCGCGGCCTGTGGTGCTGTTCCTCAACGGCGAATACTGGGGCGTCTACTTCCTCGAGGAGAAGGCCGACGAGCACTACGTCGAGGAACACTATGGCGTTGAGAGCCGTGCGGTGGACTTCCTCGCCTACTGGGGCGATGAGGTGGAGAACGGCGGTCCAGCCCGATGGGATGCCCTATACGACTGGCTGCAGAAAGCCGACCTAACCGACAGCGGCAACTACAACTACCTTGCCTCGCAGGTCGACATCGACGCCCTGCTCGACTATATGCTTCTTCAGATTCTTGTGCTCAACGACGACTGGCCTGTCAACAATGTCCGCTTCTGGGCTGCCGAGGGGCATCCGTGGCGGTGGGTCTTCTTCGACGGAGACGGCGCCTTGGCGTCGTTCCCGCGGAGCGCCGCCATACTGGACTATATGACCTACCGCGTACCGAAGCAGATAACTCATACCTCGCCACGCTCTACGCTCCTCTTCCGCCGCCTCTACGACAACGAGTCCTTCCGCCGTCGCTCCCTCGAGCGGCTGTCCGAGATTGTCGCCACACACTTCGCCTACGAGAACACCGCCCCCATGCTGCAGCGCATCGTCGACGAGGTAGCTGCTGAGGTGCCTTATCAGATTGCCCGCTTCGGCACGCCGTCGTCCATGGCCAAATGGAAGGTGTCGGTGTCGCTCATCGACGACTTCCTCCGCAAAGAACCCGAGGCCATGCTCAACGAATACGCGCTCTATTTCGGCTTCAGCACTGGCATCGGCGATATGGTGACTATCGTCGACGACCGAGTGCTGCATTTCGAGTCCTCCACGGCAGGCAAGCACAGCCTGACGGTGTTCGACATCAACGGCCGCGTGGTGCATCACACCGAGGTGATGGCTGTGCCCGGGGCGAACGATGTTCCGCTGCCGTCGTTGCCGCATGGCACCTATTATGTCCACCTCAGCGCAGCAAAGACAACGCTGCGCTGGAACCTTTAAAGCAGATAAGTTATGAGAATAGTTATACAAAGAGTGAAGTCTTCGTCGGTGACGATCGGCGGCAAACAGAAGAGCGCCATCGGCACAGGTCTGCTCATACTTGTCGGTATCTGCGATGACGACACTGACGAGGATATCGACTACCTCTGCCGCAAGGTGGTGCAGATGCGTATCTTCCCCGACGCAGAAGGGGTGATGAACCTGCCGATAACCGATGTCGCCGACAGCGGCATACTTGTGGTGAGCCAGTTCACCCTTATGGCCTCGACCAAGAAAGGCAACCGTCCCAGCTACATACACGCCTCGCGGCCCGACTTCGCCGTGCCGATGTACGAGAAGTTCGTCCTAAAGTTGCAGGAACTCTTCGGAAAGGAAATTCAAACTGGCGAATTCGGCGCCGACATGCAGGTGGCCCTCGTCAACGACGGTCCCGTCACCATCATTATGGACTCGCACCTCAGGGAGTCCTTCTAGCACTTATCCAGCGAGCCTTGCCCCGAAAGTCGGTGTGGACTTCAGGGGTGAAGCCGTAGTCTCTTAATAGGGCATTGGTCTCATCTGCCAATGCTTCGTTTATCTCCACCACCAGCAAGCCGTCTTCTGCCAGATGCTCTTTGGCAATAGTGGCAATGGCTTTATAGAACCGCAGAGGGTCGTCGTCGGGAACGAAGAGGGCCAAGGCAGGGTCATAGTCGAGCACGTTAGCGGCCATCTGTGCGCGTTCACGCTCCATGACATACGGCGGATTGGATATTATTAAGTTGAAAGTTGAAAGTTGAAAGTTGAAAGTTGTGGCGAGCACATCGGCTTGGATGAAGTTGACATTAGTGCCGTTGTTTTTGGCGTTCCGCCGCGCCATCTCCAGTGCTGCGGGCGAGACATCCACCGCCGTCACTTCGGCCGCAAGGAACACCTTTTTAAGCGCAATGGCAATGCACCCGCTGCCAGTACACAAATCGAGGAAGGTGAAAGGTGAGAGGTGAGAGGTGAAACTATTGATTATCCAGTGTACTATTTCTTCTGTTTCCGGGCGGGGGATAAGTACGTCGGGGCTCACATTGATGCGGCAGCCGCAGAAGTCTGTATGGCCGATAATATGTTGTATAGGGCGGTGCCGTTTGAGGTCTTCGAGGGCCCAATGTAACCGCAGCAAGTCGCTTTGGTCGATGGTCTGCTCCTTGGAGGTCAGCAGTCGCACCTTGTCCCACCCGAGGAAGGCCTCGAAGAGCATCTCCACAAACACCCCTACCTCACCAGCGCTATAGATGCCGTCCAACTCCTCATGGAAGAGAGAAATGATATCT
>JBGUZF010000090.1:0-11062 GCA_045222795.1 Bacteroidales bacterium | reverse complement strand
GCCAAGAGGGAAGCCGGTGAGAGTCCGGCGCAGTCCCGCTGCTGTGAGTCCAACAGTTGACGCTCAAAGAGATAGGCCACTGTGCACCGCCATAGATGCATGGGAAGGCCGAGCCGAGACGGACAAGCCAGAAGACCTGCCAAATCGTATAAATCGGTACCGCTTTCGAGGAAAAAGCACTCCGGTGACAGACGGCATAGCCGTTCTTTTGCCCCCGTTATGCGTATTCCTTTTTTGCCTGCCGATATTGGAATGGAAAGTATTAACAAACTAAAAACAATATCAATTATGGTAAAAAAAGTATTCTTTTTGGCACTGGGTTTGCTTGCCGTATCCGGCATTATGGCACAATCCGCACCTAAATCGGTCAACATTGTCGAGTCCAACATCCAATATTGGGTCGGCACCGGCAGCAACAGCACTGTTATCGCCATTGGCTGGGACGATGATGATGCCAGCTACACCCCGACCGTAGTGGTATGGGGTATCCACTGGAACGGCACCATCACCCTGCTCAACGCCCTCGACACCCTCATGGCCTACGACAGCCGCTTTACCTACACTATTAGTGGTTCTTTCCTTTCTACCGTTAGCTACGTAGACCCCAGCGCAAGCGTTAGCCTGACACCATCTGGTTATTTTAACTGCAACAACTACAATGGAGTCTATGGTTCGACCAACCTCAGCACCAGCACTTGGCTGCGCATCTCCGAGTCCACCTGCGACAACTACAACTTCACCACTGTCAACAACCTCATCTATGCCAGCAACCCCAACGGTGGCAGCAGCACTGCCGACACCGTCGATGCCACCATCGCCTTCAGCGACATCCTCTACTGGGTTGGCTCCGGCAGCGACAGCGCCGCTTTCATCGTCAACTTCGCCCAGCCCGACACCGCTTTTGCATGGGGATATCTCTTCAACGGCACCACGACGGCACAGGCCATGGTCGATGCCATTGCCAATGCCGACCCCCGCTTCTGGACCGAAGGTACTCCCTCCAACGGTGGCGACATCCATTTTGTGACCGACAACGGCGACACCCTTGGCCTCTCCCCTGTTGATCCTGCTGTGGGCTACAACTTCTGGTGGACCAACCTCAACGGCGTCAGCGCCGGTTCGGGAGCCGCCTCCACGCTCCACAACGGCGACGTGTTCAAGTATGGTGACCTCAATTCGGCTACCGGCTGGGATGCCATGGGTTCCTACTATATGGAGGAGGCTTGGAGCACCACTCCTACTCCCGTACCCGTACCCGTCACCGACCCGCAGCCTGAAGACGCCACCATCGCTGCCAGCGACATCCTCTACTGGGTTGGTGAGGGCAACAACAAGGTGGTCTTCGCCATCAACTGGGCCGACACCGCTCTGGCTTGGGGCTACAAGTTCAGCACCGACAGCGTCTACGTGAGCGAAATCATCGATGCCCTTGTCGCCGCCGACCCGCGCCTGAGCATCGAAGGCACCTCGGCCTTCGTATCCGACTTCCGCTATGCCGATGAGAACATCACCGACACCCTCACCCTTACTCCCCACGACCCCACCGACTGGAGCATCTACTTCAACATGCAGGTCAACCACGTCTCCTCGATGGTTGGTGCCGCAGGCCACGCCGTTGTCAATGGTGACTTCGTGAAATTCGCCGACACCTATGTCGCCGTCAAGGCCGACAGCACGTGGATTTCGGAATATGGCGGCTACTGGGACTACACCTATGTGTGGCCCATGACCATCCATCCAGTCAGCGTGCCCGCCGAGACTGCTCCCGAAGACGCCGAGATTGCCGCCAGCGACATCCTTTACTGGGTTGGTGAGGGCAACAACAAGGTAGTCTTCGCCATCAACTGGGCCGACACCGCTCTGGCTTGGGGCTACAAGTTCAGCACCGACAGCGTCTACGTGAGCGAAATTATCGATGCCATTGTTGCCGCCGACCCGCGTCTGAGCATCGAAGGCACCTCGGCCTTCGTCTCCGACTTCCGCTATGCCGATGCCACTATCACCGACACCCTCACCATTACTCCCCACGACCCCACCGACTATAGCATCTACTTCAACATGCAGGTCAACCACGTCTCCTCGATGGTTGGTGCCGCCGGCCACGCCGTTGCCAATGGCGACTTCGTGAAGTTCGCCGACACCTATGTCGCCGTCAAGGCCGACAGCACTTGGATTGATGAGTATGGCGGATACTGGGATTACACCTATGTGTGGCCCATGGCCATCCATCCCGTCAGCGTGCCCACCACCGAGGGTATCACCGTCGCCGAGGGCATCAGCCTGAGCGTCTATCCCAACCCCGCTGTCAGCAGCGTCAATGTCAGCTTCAGCGCCCTTGAGAGCGCCAGCGAGGTTGTGCTCTTCGACATGACCGGCCGCCGCGTCATCGCCATGCCTGTGGCCGCTGGCAGCACCGAGGCCCAGATTGCCGTCAACGGCCTTGCCAACGGCATCTATATGCTCCGCGTGGGCGACGCCAGTGCAAAAGTTGTTGTTAGATAATTATTATTGGGAGTTAAGGGAAGTTAAGAGAAGTTAAGGGACGATACCTTATGCAGACATAAAACATTTGTCCTTTAACTTCTAGCGCGCAGCGCGATAACTACTTTAACTTCTATAACTACCAAATAATTTAGCCAATGAAACGCTACCTGACCCTTGCGACGACTGTGCTTGCTCTCCTCTTTGCATGCTGCAAGCCCGACCCCGTCACACCGACGCCCACTCCTGAACCCGAACCCGAGGAACCCACATCCTTCTGTGGCGCCGTGGGCACCGAAGGCTGCACCGCCATACGCTTCGACAGCAGCATCGTCGCCGCATGGGCCACGGGTTGCACCATCGTGCGCGGTCCCGTGGACATCACCGACCCCGACGGTCCCAAGGTGCACTACGGCACCGACGATGCCGGCGTAGGTCCCGCCAGCACCTCGACCACCGACGCCGTGAGTCTCGGCGACGGCGGCACCGCCACGCTGACCTTCGCCGAACCCATCCGCAACATCGCAGGTCCCGACTTCGCGGTGTTCGAGAACTCATTCGACGACCATTTCCTTGAGCTGGCCTTCGTCGAGGTGAGCAGCGACGGCGAGCACTTCGTGCGCTTCCGCGCCTCTTCGCTCACTCAGACCGAGA
The DNA here is from genome assembly GCA_045222795.1 of Bacteroidales bacterium. Classification (GTDB taxonomy): domain Bacteria; phylum Bacteroidota; class Bacteroidia; order Bacteroidales; family P3; genus Colimorpha. The sequence goes on along the minus strand of JBGUZF010000090.1, from coordinate 7,927 downwards.
CGCAAGTAGGCAGTAACGGTCAAGTCGACCCCACCCTGCTCAACAACCTCGCGGGCAAGTACCGCGTGGGCTACGGCACCCCCTTCGACCTCGAGGAGCTGCGCGGCAGCGCAGGCCTCGACATCGACCGCGTCACTCATGTGCGCCTCGTCGACGTCGTGGGCACCATCGACCCGCAGTACGCCACGCGCGACTACAAGGGCCGCATCGTCAACGATCCCTGGCCCACCCGCGACACCATCTGGGCTTCCGGCGGCTTCGACCTCACCGGAGTGGCGGTGCTACGTGTTTTGTAGTTAAAGAAGTCAAAGTAGTTATCGCGCTGCGCGCTAGTAGTTAAAGACAAATGTCCCTGCAGGGTGCTATTATCTTTAACTACTCTAACTACATACTAAATAAGTACACCGACACAATATCAAAAGTCCATCGCCGTTACTAATGGCGATGGACTTTCGTCTTAAATCCGACTTCGCGCCCATGGGCGACCAACCCGACGCCATCCGCCAACTGGTGGAAGGCGTGCGTAGTGGTCAGCGTGCCCAGGTGCTGCAAGGCGTCACCGGCAGCGGCAAGACCTTCACCGTGGCCAACGTCATCCAGGAATTACAGCGTCCCACCCTCGTGCTCAGCCATAACAAAACTCTCGCGGCGCAGCTCTACGGCGAGTTCCGCCAGTTCTTCCCCGACAACGCCGTCGAATACTTCGTCTCCTACTACGACTACTACCAGCCCGAAGCCTACATACCCTCCACCAACACCTATATCGAGAAAGACCTGCAGATCAACGACGAACTCGACAAGTTGCGCCTGCGTGCCAGCAGCGCCCTGCTCAGCGGCCGCCGCGACGTCATCGTGGTCTCCTCGGTCAGCTGCATCTACGGCATCGGCAACCCCGACGAGTTCAAACGCGGCACCGTCACCGTCCATGTCGGCGACCGCCTCCAGCGCGACACCCTCCTCATGCAGCTCCTCGAAGGACAGTATGTGCGCAACGAGATAGAGTTCATCAACGGCCGCTTCCGAGTCAAGGGCGACACCGTCGACGTCTTCCCCTCCTTCGCCGACTTCTGCTATCGCATCTCCTTCTGGGACGACGAGGTGGAGAGCCTCGAGAGCTTCGACCCCATCAGCGGCCAGCGCTTGGAGAAGTTCGACGAGGTGGTCATCTACCCTGCCTCCAACTTCCTCACCTCCAAGGAGAACATGGGCGAGGCCCTGCTGCAGATACAGCGCGATATGTACGAGCGGCGCGACTACCTCAACGAGATAGGCAAGCACCTCGAAGCCAAGCGTCTCGAGGAACGCGTCAACTACGACGTCGAGATGATACAGGAACTCGGCTACTGCTCGGGCATCGAGAACTACAGCCGCTACTTCGACGGCCGCTCGCCAGGCAGTCGACCCTTCTGCCTCATCGACTATTTCCCCGACGACTTCCTGCTGGTGGTCGACGAGAGCCATGTCACCGTGCCGCAGATAGGCGCCATGTACGGCGGTGACCGCAGCCGCAAGACCGCCCTCGTCGAATACGGCTTCCGCCTGCCCTCGGCGCTCGACAACCGTCCCCTCACCTACGACGAGTTCTACGCCCTCACCGGACAAACCATATATATATCTGCCACGCCGGCCGACTACGAGCTGGCCGAGGCCGAAGGCGTGGTGGTCGAGCAGGTGATACGCCCCACGGGACTCCTCGACCCCGTGGTCGAGGTGCGGCCCGCCGTGAGCCAGGTCGACGACCTCCTCGACGAGATAGAGAATACCGTCGACAAAGGCGAGCGCGTCCTCGTCACCACCCTCACCAAGCGCATGGCCGAAGAACTCACCTCCTACCTCACCAACCTCGGCATCCGCAGCAAATATATACACTCCGACGTCGACACCCTTGAGCGCGTGGAGATTATGCGCGACCTCCGCATGGGCGTCTTCGACGTGCTGGTGGGCGTCAACCTCTTGCGCGAAGGTCTCGACCTCCCCGAGGTCAGCCTCGTAGCCATCCTCGACGCCGACAAAGAGGGTTTCCTGCGATCCGACCGCGCCCTCATCCAGACCATCGGCCGCGCCGCCCGCAACGTACACAGCAAGGCCATCCTCTACGGCGACACCATTACGGGTAGCATGCAGCGCGCCATCGACCTCACCAACCGTCACCGCGACAAGCAGATACGCTACAATATGGAGCACGGCATCGTGCCCCGCCAGATAGTGAAGTCCACCGACGCCATCCTCGGCACTACCTCCGTCATCGAGCGCGCCGCCGAAGAAGGTGCCTTGGGCGGCGAAGCCGCCAAAGTCCCCGTGCGACCCTACACCACACCCGACGAGGTCGCCCCCATGGCCGCCGAAGAAGAAGCAGAACCACTTAACACTCAAACGATCAAGCAATCAAGCAATCAAGCATTCCTTGCCATGAGCAAGGAGCAGCTCCGCAAGGAGATACGCGAGCGTCAGCGCAAGATGCAGTTGGCCGCCAAGGAACTCGACTTCATGGCTGCCGCCGCCTTCCGCGACGAAATCAAAGAGCTCCAATCCCTCCTCAACACCGCCCGCTAACCCTTCCATTCTTCCACATCACATACTACACACTTACTACTCACATACTACTCACTTCCGTATCACTTACCTATCACTTACCTATCACTTACCTATCACTTACCTCCTCCCGCCCAATCGAAAGAGGGTGGGTTGCCATCAAAAAAAAGCACAAAAATTGAATTATTTTTCCCAGTATTAATTTTTTTTGTATTTTTGCAAACTCAAAAGGAGTGTAGAAATGTGCCGTAGCGATGACATGACGATAAGGTTTAGTGGCTTGAAACCAGGTAGATACAACTACCATTTCACGCTCAACGATGCCTTCTTCGAACAGTACGAAAACGACGAATTGTGCGGTGGAAATGTCGAAATTGCGGCAGAAATGGAGCGCCTGGAGCACCTGTTGATGTTCCACTTTGAACTGAAAGGTGAACTGACAACATGGTGCGACCGATGCCTCGGCGAGATGAGGGTTCCGGTGGAGGGTGAAGAGAAACTCTGCGTGAGGTTCAGCGACAGCGAAGTGTGTGAGGACGAGGATGTTGTGGTGCTGCCTGAGAAAGCCTTTGAGATAGACCTCTCGCAATGGCTCTACGAATACGCCGCAGTGCGCCTGCCGATGCAGCACATACACCCCGAGGGCGGTTGCGACCCCGATATGCTGAACCGCATTATGAGCGAGGAACAGATTGAGCAGCAGCGCGAAAGCACCACGGACCCGCGATGGGACGCCCTGAAGGAGTTGAAAGGTGAGAGGTGAAAAGTGAGAGGTGAAAGATGGAAGGTGAGGGTGACAACTAACTGATTTGAAATAATAAATAAAAAAAGTAACAATATGCCACATCCAAAACACAGATTCTCGCAGACCAGAACGGCCAAGAGAAGAACGCACGATGCGTTGGAGAAAGCCCAGCTGACTACTTGCAGCAACTGCGGCGCACAAGTCATGTATCACCACGTTTGCCCCGAATGCGGTTACTACCGCGGCAAACTGGCCATCGAAAAGAACGCCGAGGAGTAAAATCCCTCGCGGTCGGTACACGACAGACCACAAGCCTCCCTTTTGGGGAGGCTTTTTTTATGCAAATTAGTTCTATGTCATTTTTATTTCGTATTTTTGCAGTTTCAAAAACCGAGCAATGGAACTGATAATAGGTATACTTTGCGGTATCGCGCTGTCGCTGTTCTTCAGCTTCGGGCCTGCCTTCTTCGGCCTGATACAGAACAGCATACAGTATGGCTTCCGCAAAGCCATGGCCTTCGCGATAGGTGTCAGCCTGAGCGACATCATCGTGGTGTTCCTCATGCTCACGGTGCTCAAAAACCTCGACATGGAGGCCGCGCTGCACAATGTCTACGTAGCCAGCATCGGCGGCGCCATCATCGCCATCATGGGCGTGTACACCTTCCGCAAGAAAGCCGTGGCGGCTGCCGACGCCAAGAGCCGCGTGAAGTTCCGCGACGACGGCAACACCCGCATGCGCCACCTCGTGCTGCAGGGCTTCCTGCTCAACATCTTCAACCCCTTCATCTGGATCTACTGGGTGTCGGTCATCACCCTCCTCTCCGGCGAGATGGAACTCGCCGCTGCCGAGCGCTACGTGTTCTTCGCCGGCCTGCTCGGCGGCACCCTGGGCACCGACCTGCTGAAATGCCGCCTGGCGTCGCTGCTGCAGCAATGGTTCACCGCCAAGGTGCTCAACGCCTTCAACAAAGGCGTCGGTCTGGCGCTGATAGCATTCGCCATCTACCTGATAGTGGCCATGATACTATACCAGACCAACCCGAAGATTCGTGAAAAAGAACAGGAGAAAACTCCTCAGAGCACCGAGATAATACAGCGTCTGCACAACCAGATGTCGAAAGACTCCACCTCCAAGCGGAGCACCGACACCGCCTTCTACAAATAGGCAGCCACCTTCCTGGCGGCGCCGTCCACAGAAACCATGTATATTCCCTTGCCGGGCAGCACGATACGCTGCTCGCCCGAAGCGTTGTACACCGTACCGACCATGCGTCCCATGGCATCGTACACCGCAACAACAGCACCCTCGGCACCCCTTACGACAATGGCGCCGGGCTCTACCGTCACCGTCGGCATGGCGCTCTCAACGGCTGATACACCGATAGGCGGACAACTGTCCTCGACAATATCCAACGCGCTCCAATACTGCGCTGCACGGTAAGCCGCCGCACTGCCGCAAGGCACCACGATGGTGACCGACGGCACGCCCGAGAAGGCATCGTCGGTGAGCGTTGGCGGCACGGTGGCGTGCATCACCACTGTGTCGAGCACCTCGCAGTCGTTGAAGGCCAGGTTGCCAATGAAAAGCAGCGACGACGGCAGGTCGGCCTTAGGCATATAGTGGCAATAGTTGAAGGCGCCATTGCCGAGGCCTATCGTCCCTTCGGCGATGGTCACCGCCGTGTCGGTCAGGTTACCCACCTCGATGACATAGCTGCCTATATAGAGCACACCGTTTGTCCAGTTGTCGTTGTTGCCTATGTATGCCGTGCCGTTGAAGACACTGATACCTATCTGTCGCAAGGTTGACGGCAGACTGATGGTGTCGAGCGAAGAGCATGCCGCAAAGGCATTACGTCCTATCGATTCCACACCTTCAACAATGTACGCCGCTGTCAATGCCGTGCAGCGGAAGAAGGCAGTGACGCCTATCGACTTTACACTGCCAGGCACCGTGACGGCGACAAGGTCGTAACACTGGCGCAAGGCATTGTCTGCCAAAGCTGTGACATTATAGGTATTGCCGTTGTACACCACTTGCGACGGTATCTCAAGCCTTCCCACAGGGGCGGAATAACCGCTCCAGCTGCTGCCGCCGGGGGCAACGACGGTCACCGTCGAGGCCGAGGTAATGTTGAAATACAGCGTCTGTCCCGAAGGCACAGTGACACTAAAATCAGCAGTCCTCGCCACCGTGGCGGCGACGAGGACTGTTATCAAAAGACATAGTTTTTTCATAAGCGGGGAAGCGTTATTCGCGACCTGCCAGCAACAGCTCCATCATCTTGATGGCGCTGACGCTGATGACGGTGCCGGGACCGAAGACGGCAGCGACGCCGGCCTTGAACAGGAAGTCGTAGTCCTGCGGCGGGATGACACCGCCAGCGACGACCATGATGTCCTCGCGGCCCAGCTTCTTGAGCTCTTCGATGACCTGCGGCAGCAGGGTCTTGTGGCCTGCGGCCAGCGAGCTGGCGCCCAGGATGTGGACGTCGTTCTCGACGGCCTGCTTGGCAGCCTCGGCGGGAGTCTGGAACAGCGGACCCATGTCGACATCGAAGCCCAGGTCAGCATAGCCGGTAGCGACGACCTTGGCGCCACGGTCGTGACCGTCCTGACCCATCTTGGCAATCATGATACGGGGGCGACGGCCCTCGAGTTTGGCGAACTTGTCGGTGAGAGCCTGTGCTTTCTTGAAGCTCTCGCTATCTTTAGTCTGACTGCTGTACACGTTGCTGATAAGATTGATTTTGGCTTTGTAACGGCCGAATACTTTCTCAAGGGCATAGCTTATCTCGCCCAGCGAGGCGCGCTTGCGGGCGGCGTCGATGCTGAGGTCGAGCAGGTTGCCCTCGCCGGTGCGGGCGCACTCGGTGAGGCGGTCCAATGCGGCCTCGACGGCGGCGTTGTCACGCTCGGCGCGCAGCTTGGCGAGACGCTCAATCTGGGCCTTGCGCACGGCGGTGTTGTCAACTTCGAGGGTCTCGATGGGATCCTCGTGGTCGAGGCGGTATTTGTTGATACCAACGATGGTGTCGACGTTCGAGTCGATACGGCTCTGCTTGCGGGCGCTGGCCTCTTCGATGCGCATCTTGGGCACACCGCTCTCGATGGCCTTGGCCATGCCGCCCAGCTTCTCCACTTCCTGGATATGGGCCCAGGCGCGGTGGGCGAGCTCATGGGTGAGGGTCTCCACATAGTAGCTGCCGGCCCACGGGTCGACGACGCGGCAGATGTTGGTCTCCTCCTGGAGGTAGATCTGCGTGTTACGGGCGATACGGGCACTGAAGTCGGTGGGCAGTGCTATGGCTTCGTCGAGGGCGTTGGTATGCAGCGACTGGGTGTGACCCAGGGCGGCACCCATAGCCTCGATGCAGGTACGGGCTACGTTGTTGAAGGGGTCTTGCTCGGTGAGCGACCAGCCGGAGGTCTGGCTGTGCGTACGCAGGGCAAGGCTCTTGGGGTTCTTAGGGTTGAACTGGCTCACTATCTTGGCCCACAGCATACGGGCGGCGCGCATCTTGGCGATTTCCATGAAGTGGTTCATGCCCACGCCCCAGAAGAACGACAGACGCGGCGCGAAGTCGTCGACGCTCATGCCAGCCTTCACACCGGCACGCAGGTACTCCAGACCGTCGGCCAGCGTGTATGCCAGCTCAATGTCGGCGGTGGCACCAGCCTCCTGCATGTGGTAGCCGGAGATGGAGATGCTGTTGAACTTGGGCATGTGCTTCGAGGTGTACTCGAAGATGTCGGCGATGATCTTCATCGACGGCAGCGGGGGGTAGATATAGGTGTTGCGCACCATGAACTCCTTCAGGATGTCGTTCTGGATGGTGCCCTGCAACTGGTCCTGCGGCACGCCCTGTTCTTCGGCGGCGATGATATAGAAAGCCAGAATGGGCAGCACGGCGCCGTTCATGGTCATCGAGACGGACATCTTGCCAAGGTCGATCTGGTCGAACAGAATCTTCATGTCGAGGATGCTGTCGATAGCCACACCGGCCTTGCCGACGTCACCCACCACGCGCTCGTGGTCGCTGTCGTAGCCGCGGTGCGTAGCCAGGTCGAAGGCGCAGCTCAGACCCTTCTGACCTGCGGCGATATTGCGGCGGTAGAAGGCGTTACTCTCTTCGGCGGTCGAGAAACCAGCATACTGGCGGATTGTCCAGGGACGCATCACATACATCGTCGAGTAAGGTCCGCGCAGGAACGGCGCGATACCGGCGGCATAGTTCAGGTGCTCCATGCCCTCGAGGTCTTTCTTGCCGTAGGCAGGCTTCACGTCAATCTGTTCAGGAGTCTTCCAGTTCTTCTCGATATGGTTCTCCTGCTCCCACTGGGCGAAACTCTCTTTGTTTTCGTCGCCTTTACGAAAGTCGACATTCTGAAAGTTAGGTCTCATTATCAACTGTTTATATTGTTATCGTATCGTTTGTTCAAATTGCAAATATAATAAAATAATATAACGTGACCAAATTTATCTTTGCCGTTTCATTTTTTATTCGTATCTTTGCACCATGAACCGAAGGTCGCGAATACCTTATAATAATGAGTTTTTGCAATGAGCAAAAGAATACTTTTTGTATGTCACGGTAACATCTGCCGCAGCCCGATGGCTGAGTTCATCACCAAGAAGCTCGTGCG
>JBGUZF010000089.1:0-3714 GCA_045222795.1 Bacteroidales bacterium | reverse complement strand
CGAGGTGGCCTTGCTGATGCAGATGCTCCTCAACGGTGGCGAGCTCGACGGCGAGCGCTACCTCAAGGAGAAGACCGTGAAGACCTTCACCAGCCGCCACTTCGAGCGGCAGGGTAACCGCCGTGCGCTGGGTTTCGACAAGCAGCTCTTCACCCCCAGTAGGAACGGACAGGTGTGCTGCGAGGCGTCGCAGAACAGTTATGGACATACAGGCTTCACCGGCACCATGCTGTGGGTCGACCCCGACGAGGACCTCGTCTATGTGTTCCTCTCCAACCGTGTGCATCCCTCTGCGTCGCCCAACAAGTTGGCACAAATGAACGTCCGCACCGACCTCCAGTCGTGCATTTATAAAGATATTATCCACTAACTCCTAACTCCTAACTAATTATGTCAACCTTCCTCAAATGGCTGTTCCTCGGACTGGGCTGGGCTGTCGGCGGTCCTATCGGCGGTATCCTCGGATACTACCTCGGCAAGGCCATCTCGCCCGCCCGCCCGCAGATAGACGATGGCGACGCTTCGGGCAGTCAGGCTTTCAGCGAGGCGGGCTATCGTCGCGGCCCTTACCGCAACACGGGCACCCAGCAGGATATCAATGTGGCACTCATGGTGCTTATCGCCGCGGTGATGAAGGCCGACGGACAAGTGAAGCGCAGCGAGCTCGACTATGTGAAGCGTTTCCTCCTGGCCAACTACGGCGAGACCCGTGGCAAGGATATGCTCAAGGTGCTGCAGCGCATGGTGGAGCGCGATATACCGATAGACCAGGTGTGCCAGCAGATTAAGGTCAACACCGACTACAACACGCGCTACCACATGCTCGACTTCCTCTTCGGGCTTGGTGGCGCCGACGGCGAGTTCCATCAGACGGAGCTCAACATGCTGCACCTCATCGGCCGTTATCTCGGCATCTCGCAGAGCGACTATACCTCCATCTACGAACGCCATGTGGGCCATAGGGATTCTAGTGATTATAGTGATACTAGGAATTCTAGGAATACTAGGACTACTAGTTACAACAAAGACCCCTACAAGGTTCTCGGTATCGACAGCAGCGCAACCGACGACGAGGTGCGCAAGGCCTACCGCAAGATGGCCATGAAGTATCACCCCGACCGTGTGGCGGGCATGAGCGAGGAGATGCAGCGCAATGCCGCCGAGCAGATGAAGGAAATCAACCGCGCCTACGAGGTCATCAAGGAAAGCCGACCTGGCATAAAATAAAAAAAGAGCCGCATGCGGCTCCACCATTAACCATTAATCATTAACCATTAACCTAACTCTCAGCTAGTCGTTCCACGACCCTTCCTACCAGTTCCCGCATCTGCGGGTGGTAGTCGTTGAGGAATGTCCCTTTCGGGCGGTTGGCGATGATGAGGCAGACCGTCAGGGCTTCGTGGCCCAGCAGGTGGCTGAAGCCGAATATCGCCGAGGTCTCCATCTCGAGGTTTGTCACCCTTGTCCCATACCACTCGAACGACGCAAGCCTCTCGTTCAGGTTGTCTATTGCGGGGTGCAGTCGGATGGTGCGTCCCTGGGGACCGTAAAAGCCAGGGGCGGTGGCCGTGATGCCGTGGTGCATGTCGTAGGCTATCTTCTCGAGCAGCCTTCCGCTGCCACCGACACAGTATGGGCGTGCCAGTCCGGGGTTCAACTCCATGTGCTTCATGAACGCCTCTTCCATTGCTCTCCACTCTCCGCTCTCCGCTCCCCACTCCTTATAGTAGTTCATCAGTCCGTCGAGGCCGATGGCGTAGCGCGAGGCCACGTGGCTGCCGCAGTCGATGTCCGCCTGCAGCGAGCCGCTCGTGCCTATGCGCACTATCTGCAGGTGCCTCTCACTCTCCACTTTCCACTTTCCACTTTCCACTTTCCACTCTCCATTCTCCACTCTCAACGCTGCGTCGAGTTCCGTCATCACGATGTCGATGTTGTCGCAGCCCATGCCCGTGGAGAGGGCCGTCATACGAGTGCCGTGGTAGGTACCCGTGAGGGCGTGGAGCTCGCGGTTGTGGCTCTCGAAGTCGATATGCTCAAAGATCTCCTTGAACATATTGACCCGCTCGGGGTCACCAACAAGCAGCACCTTGTCTGCCAAGGTGCTGCTGTCGAGGTGTATGTGATATAGGCTGCCGTCGGGGGCAAGCACCAGCTCGCTTGCTTTCATCGGACTTTAGCGTTGGTTGGTGCCGCGAGTGCTCGTCGAGGTACCGCGGGTCGAGGTTGAGGTACCTGTGCTGCTGGTGCTGGTGGAAGTTCCGCGGGTGTTGGTTGAAGTGCCCGTGCTGCGGGTTGTGGTAGCCTTCGAGCCGCGAGTCGAAGCGGGAGTCTCGGTGGCCTTGGTCTCAGTGTTCGTGCTGCGGGTGGCGGTACCGGTGTTGGCGCGCGTGGGCGTGTTGCTGGTACTGCGGGTGGCAGTGGTGTTGCGCGAGGTCGTCCTCGCTTCCGTGGCGGCGCCCGAGGTGCTGCGCGTGCTCGTCGAGGTGCTAGAGTTGGTCGAAGTACTGCGGGTGCTGGTCGAGGTACCGGAGCTTGCCGAAGTGCTGCGCGTGCTCGTCGAGGTACCAGTGGTGGTGCCTGTGCTGCGCGTGTTGGTGGTGGTGCCGGTGGAACTGCGGGTCTCGGTGGCAGTGCCCGTCGTCACGCGGGTGTTCGACGGAGTGCCTGTCGTCGAGCCGCTGCGGGGCGAGCCTGTCGGGGTGCCCGTGTTGGTGCTGCTGCTCGTGTTGCGTGGCGAGGAGGACACCTGCGGACGGTCTACGCCTGGCGTCCAGGCCGTCGTGGGGGCAGGGGCGGGAGTCTGCGGCGTGCGGTTGTAGTAGGGGTGCAGAGGTGCGGGAGCGGGACCGTGGTGCGGGTCGTGGTGCGGACCGTGGTAGGCGGGGTGTGCCGGCGGCATCCAGCCGTGGCGGTGTATGTCGTAGTGGTAACTGCGCACATAGCCTGGGCGGTGTATCACGCGGGTGTAAGGGTGGTACGGCGGGATGTACCAGCTGAAGTGCGGGGGACGTACCGATGTGCGGAAGCGCAGGTACTGTGCCGCGTTGTACATGTGGCCGGCACCGTAGAGCCACACGCACTGCAGGTCCAGCGGCATGTATATCTCGTCGCCCGTGTAGGCGTCGTATCCGAAAATCCACAGCTCGTAGTAGGCCGAGTTGACTCGTTCGGCCCATATCTCGTTGATGAGCACGTAGGTCTCGATTTCGTAGTCGTAGCCGCAGTATATCATCAGCTCGTTCTGGCTGTTGAGGTAGTTCACCGCGCGGTTGGCCTGGCTGCGCGTGAAGTAGTGGACGGATGAGGCTGTCGCCGTAAGTCCCAGTAGGACCGTAACCATCAAGATTGCAATGCGTTTCATGGCGTTGTTGTTTTAAGGTTTCTATATATTTAGTGCTGCAAAGATACGAAAACTTTCGCAATGGGGAGAGAAAAAGTGAAAATAGTTTGATTTCTTGTCGGGAAGGTGGTTGTCGCAGGGAGGATGAGTTATGATTAGTTAAAGGTCTGTCGGGTGTTGTTGGACAGTGAGTTTCGGTGCGTAGAATGATTTTTGTATTGTATAAATGGCTGAAAGATAGAGCGGTCGGCCCCTGTCGATAAAAATTATTTCCACGTTTTGATTTTTTTTCGTAAGTTTGCATTTTGAAAAATAGTGCAATTATGCGTAATATAATGCTATTTAAACCTATAAAATGGAACCGTCTCTTG
>JBGUZF010000088.1:0-16074 GCA_045222795.1 Bacteroidales bacterium | reverse complement strand
GATGGCGTAACCCTTGGCGCCGGCACCAAAGTGTGGCATTTCTGCCATATCCAGAAAGGCGCCGTTTTGGGCGAACGCTGCTCGCTGGGACAGAATGTCAACATTGGCCCCAACGTCCATATCGGCAACGGCGTCCGCATCCAAAACAATGTGTCGGTATATGAGGGCGTCGAGATTGAAGACAATGTCTTCCTCGGCCCCAGCTGCGTGTTCACCAACGTGCTGATGCCCCGACTGGACCGTCCCGCCGACGGACACTATGAGCGCACGCTGGTTCGCGAAGGAGCCTCGATAGGTGCCAACGCAACCATCGTATGTGGTCATACCATTGGCCGCCACGCCCTGGTGGGTGCCGGAGCCGTGGTGACAAAGGATGTCCCTGATTATGCAATAGTGGCTGGCGTGCCAGCAAAAATTATAGGAAAAGTAGAAGAATAGACCTATGCAGTTCCGCGACCTACACAGACAGTACGAGGCCATGAAGGCCGAAATGGATGAGGCGATGCTTAACGTTGCCGCATCGGGAGCCTACATCATGGGACCTCAGGTGGCTGAGTTGGAACAGCAACTGGCAGCTTACGTGGGAGTGAAGCACTGCATCACCTGCGCCAACGGCACCGATGCTTTGCGGCTAGCCTTGATGGCTCTTGGCATCGGTCCTGGCGACACCGTCTTTGTCCCCGACTTCACTTTCTTCGCCACTGCCGAGGCAGTGGCAATGGTTGGGGCTACGCCAGTATTTGTTGATGTAGATCGCGATTCATTCAACATAGATACCTGCGACCTCAACGAAAAACTTACCACTGCATGTGGCAGCAAAACAATGGCCACACCCAAGGCTGTTATCGCAGTCGACCTTTTTGGACGGCCGGCTGGATATGATTATTTGGTAAACTACTGCAGAGAACGTGGCCTTATGCTCGTCGAGGATGGCGCCCAGGGTTTTGGTGGCAGCATTGGCGACAAAAAGGCATGCTCGTTCGGCGACATAAGCACCACCTCGTTCTTCCCGGCCAAACCTATGGGATGCTATGGCGACGGCGGCGCGCTCTTCACTGATAACGATGAATGGGCTTCGCTGCTGCGTTCATACCGTGTACATGGCAAGGGCACTGACAAATACGACAATGTGCGCCTAGGTCTCAACTCGCGCCTTGACACCCTTCAGGCGGCTGTCCTGCAGGTGAAGATGCGCCATTTCAACGACGAACTGCGCGCTGTGAACCATGTGGCGAAACGCTACACCGAATTGCTACATGGCAAAGTACATGTTCCTGAGATTCCCAACGGCATGGTCTCCTCCTGGGCACAATACACCATCCAAGCTGAGAATCGCGACGAGTTGCAGGCACGCCTCAAGGCTGCAGGTATACCTTCAATGGTCTACTACCCCCGCACCATGAGCCGTCAGACAGCTTTCGCCCATCTTGGCCAGCAGCCATGCCCAATAGCCGACAGGCTGTCGCAGACGGTGCTTTCGCTGCCCATGCACCCCTATATGACAGATGAAGAAATAGAAATGGTTTCCAGCATAATTCTGAAATAATATCAATCATGAGAAACTCAATAAAGAAATTATCATTCTTATTGGTTAAACGCTACCGTCACTCTACACTATCGCAGTGGGTGATATTGATGGCTGATGTTGTGCTGTTCTTTGCATCATTTATTCTTATGGAGGCTTTCCGTGGCGGCGGTTTTGCTGGTCTCAGCTTGCGCGACGCTGTTGTAAAGCTCATCATTTCGTTTATGGTGACGCTGATATTCTTCTTCGTCACCGGCAGCTACAAGGGCATCATCCGTCATGCTGGTATGAGCGACATATATAAGATCCTCATTGCCACAATCGGCCCTGCCGTCTTGTACTTTGTCGTAAATATTATCAACAACCAGTTCCATGTCATCCCACAGGGATTTCTTCTTTCATACCGTGAGACGGTCACCGTCTACATGCTCCTGACGGTGTTCATGATTGTGCTACGCCTGTTCATGCAACGCATATACAACGATTTCTTCCGCCGCCGCCGTCCCACCACCAATGTTGTCATATATGGTGCTGGTGCGGCAGGTATCATCGCCTATAACGCCCTGCATCAAGACCAGAATAACGAGTATCATGTTGTTGCCTATATCGACGACGATATGTCGAAGGTCAATCAGCAGCTCAATGGCGTACCTGTGATGCGTATGCGCAATGTGTTGAACAAAAAGTTCATCGATAGCAAGGATGTCAAACAGCTGATTATAGCCATTCCTACAATTCGTGTCACTCACAAGCAGGCTATTACCAACCGCGGTCTCGACCTCGGCCTCACTGTCAAGGCTACGCCGCAAGTCAGTACATGGCTCAACGGCAGTTTCTCGTCCAACCAGATTGAGGATATAAAAATTGAGGATCTGCTTGAACGTGAAAGCATCAAGCTGGACAATGTGAACATCGTGCGTGAGGTGGTCGACAAGGTGGTTCTGGTTACCGGCGCCGCAGGCAGTATCGGTAGCGAGATATGCCGTCAACTGATGCTCTATAAGCCCAAGAAAGTCATCATGCTCGACCAGGCCGAGAGTCCTATGTATGACCTGCAGTTCGAATTGCGTGGCACCTATAAGGACCAACTTGAACGCATGGAGTTTGTTATCGCCAACGTGAAAGACCGTGCACGTATGGAGGAGGTGTTCCAACTCTATCATCCCAACTTGGTATACCATGCAGCCGCCTACAAACATGTGCCCTTCATGGAGGAAAACCCCTATGAGGCCGTATATGTCAACGTCTTTGGTACCCGCAATGTTGCCGACCTCAGCATCAAATACGGCGTGCAGAAGTTCGTTATGATAAGCACCGACAAGGCTGTGAACCCCACCAATGTGATGGGTGCTACCAAGCGTATGGCTGAGATATACATACAGAGCCGATCGACCGAAACCACACATTTTGTCACCACCCGCTTCGGCAACGTGCTTGGCAGCAATGGCTCGGTCATTCCGCTATTCAAAAAACAGCTCGCCGCTGGAGGACCGCTGACCGTGACTCACAAGGATATTATCCGTTACTTCATGACCATCCCCGAAGCATGCAACCTGGTGCTTGAGGCAGGTGCTATGGGCGAGGGCGGCGATATCTTTGTGTTCGACATGGGCAAACCAGTCAAGATATACGACCTTGCACGCAAGATGATACAGCTCTCGGGCCTGCGCGGCATAGAGATTAAGGAAATCGGTCTGCGCCCTGGCGAGAAACTCTATGAGGAACTGCTCGCCACCAAGGAGAATACCATCCCCACCTACCATCCAAAGATTATGCGTGCACAGGTGCGTCGCTACGCTCTCGATGCCATCGACCGCGAATACAACGACCTGTGGGGCGTTCTCGAAGGCATGGACGACATGAAGATTGTGGCTAAGATGAAGGATATTGTGCCCGAGTTCCTTTCTAATAACTCGGTTTACTGTCAGTTGGATAAGAATCCCCCCCCCCTCAGTCAGCACTAAATCAATAAATTAGCAAGGCGATAGTGCGCTTGATGGTCTGTTGCGTCCCGTCAAGATTGAAGAGCGTTATCCGCAACACATACTGCCCTCTGGGCAGCGTTTGATTGTTCTCTCCTCTTCCGTCCCATTGTAGGGTACCGTGGGTGCCCAGCAGGGCATTGTTTAATAGGCGGCGCATCATACGCCCTCGACTGTCATAGATCTCGGCACAAGCAGATAAATCGCCTTCTTCCATGCTGTAGCTTATCTCCAATGCGTCCTGGTATCCGTCGCCGTCGGGCGAAATAATGGTGGACGAGAAAGAGAATGCCGTCTCCTCGACAAGATATTCCATACTTTGCGAGTTCTCGTAGCCTGGCGTGCCGTAGCCGCTAACTGACGAGGCCGAGAACCAGTTGGTAGGCTCGTTCACAGGCCTGTCGAAACTCCTGCGTTCCAGAGAAACACCGGCTTTGTTGCGCAGCAGGCGGCTTTGCATCGATGGACTGTAGTCGAAGCGCTCAACGACGACACCTTCGGCTGTCGCCACTATCACACTGCCTCCCCCGTTGGGGTATGGTGGCAGGTCGCATTCCACAAGCTTGCTGGAATATTGTACATCGTAGTTGGCTGTCACCGAAGCGGCATCCTTGGTCAGTGCCACATAGTCATGCGGACCAAGTGTGTATTCTGGAAGCGGATAGTGTTTGCCCAGAGAATCGCTCACCCAGCGCACAATATGGTATTCGGCAAGGTTCAACGCCTCGTCACCATTGTTATACAACTCGACATACTCCGCTTCGCCGCTCCGCGGCTGGTATAGTAGTTCGCTAACCACTATGGCCTCCTGTTGCGCAAATGTCATACAGGCGCATGCAAGGACTGTCATCGTCAGCATCAATCGTTTCATGTATAAATAACGTATTGTGCACAATATTATTGTTTTGCCATAAAAAACGAAAAGAGCGATATAATAAAAGAGGACATTGCACGTTATTATTTAACAATTATAAGATTGGTGGATATGAGAAAGACCGTATTCTTTGCAGTATTGCTTGTCGCTACTCTCATTGGGAGTATTGTGCCCGATGCTATGTCGCAGACTGTCAGTAAAAAGACTGCCGACCAGTACCGCCAGATGGTAGCCATGTGCAACGGTGCAAAGCGGCCCACCTTTGAAGCATGCAAGGCGCAACTGGAGAAATACGGTTTCACCTACAATAAAGCAGGTATCGTCGACATGTTCACCATGCAGATGCACCCCTTTGTTCGTGCAGAAGGCCAGGACACCGTCGCGTGTACTCTGGTAGTGCTTAATGATACTGTATTTACCATTGGTGGCACCTTCAGTAGCCTCGACGCAGCGCGCGCCTTCGCCGTGGAGTCCAAGGCCTCGGACCTTCAGGCCCAGCTGGCTGCCAAGATGGGTTGCACCAAGTATGTGGGCTCGGTGAAGGGCAATGTGAAGAAAGCCACATACGACCGCAAGGAGCTGCTTGCCGCCCTCGAGGGAGTCGATGCCGAGATGGTGAGCATGGTTTTCGAGCAGTGGAAGAGTGAGGACGGCCGTCGCGAGATGACCTGCATCTACAAGAACAACCGCTACGGCAAGAAGAAACCTAAAGACCGCGACCGTATTGAAATCACTCTCTCGGTCGGTAATACGACAAGATAACAGCAAACATATATGAAACCTATCGTCAGCATCATCATGGGCAGCACCTCTGACCTGCCGGTTATGGAGAAAGCCTGCCAGTTCTTCGAGGAGATGGAGATACCCTTCGAGGTCAATGCCCTCTCCGCCCACCGCACGCCCGCCGAGGTCTCCGACTTCGCCCGCAACGCCCAGGGCCGCGGCATCCGCGTCATCATCGCCGGCGCCGGCATGGCCGCCGCCCTGCCGGGAGTCATAGCCGCCGAGACACCGCTGCCAGTCATCGGTGTGCCTATCAAAGGCTCGTGCCTCGAGGGCCTCGACGCAACCCTCGCTATCCTCCAGATGCCTCCGGGAATCCCCGTGGCCACGGTGGCCATCAACGGCGCCCAGAACGCCGCCATCCTTGCCATGCAGATGCTCGCCCTCGGCGACGATGCCCTCATGCAGAAGCTCACGGCCTACAAGTCCGGTCTCAAGAAGAAAATCGTCAAAGCCAACGAAGAACTGGCCAAACTCGAATATAAGTACAAAGTATGATTACCATAGGTATAACTGGTACACTTGGTGCCGGCAAGGGCACTATCGTTGACTATTTGGTGAAGAATCGCGGATTCGTGCACTATTCAGTACGTGCATTCCTGACTGAGGAGATCAAGCGTCGTGGATTGGAAGTGAACCGCGACACTATGGCCATGGTTGGCAACGACCTGCGGGCGCAGCATACGCCGTCGTGGATTGTGGAGCAGCTCTACGAGCAGGCTGCGGCGTCGGGCTGCAACTGCATCATCGAGAGCGTGCGCACCCCCGGCGAGGTGGCAGCCCTGCGTGGCAAGCCCAATTTCTACCTCTTTGCCGTGGACGCCGACCCGAAGGTGCGCTACGAACGTGCCGTGCTGCGCGGCTCGGAGACCGACCATGTGAGCTATGAGACCTTCATCGCCAACGAGCAGCGCGAGATGGACAATACCGACCCCAACAAGCAGAACCTCAGCGTTTGCATCCGCGAAGCCGACTTCCGCTTCGACAACGGCGGTACCATCGAGGACTTGCACCGTCAGGTCGAGGAGGTTCTGCAGCAGATAACCTACCACCGCCCCAGCTGGGACGAGTATTTCATGGAACTCGCCAATGCCGCATCCAAGCGTGCCACCTGCGACCGCGGTCGCTCGGGTTGCGTCATCGTGAAGGACCGCCAGCTGCTGGTGACGGGCTATGTGGGCTCGCCTGCCGGTTTGCCGCATTGCGACGAAGTGGGCCATCTCTTCCGTCAGACCATCGATGCCGACGGACATATATCGACCCACTGTGTCCGCACCGTGCATGCCGAGCAGAACGCCATTTGCCAGGCTGCTCGCCGCGGCATCGCCCTCGACGGAGCCACGCTCTACTGCCGCATGACCCCCTGCCGCACATGCGCCATGCTCATCATCAACTGCGGCATCAAACGTGTCGTATGCGAGCGCAAGTACCATGCAGGCGCCGAGAGCGAGGAGCTCTTCCGCCAAGCTGGCATCAAGCTCGAGTTTTTCCACGACGAGGTGCAGCAGTACGCAAATCAGTGATTAGTGGTAAGTGTTTAGTTGTGACGAGGCGGGTCCTCCTACTCTTGATGCTAGTGCTGGCTCCGGTGGTAGCTTTTGCTACAGGGCAAGCGAGCGACATTATCTATATCGACGGCCAGCAGTGGTGGCTTATGGGCAGGGCCGTGTCGCTTTTGGATTCTGCGCATTATGACATACTTGTTTCCCATCTGCCAGAAAACAGGTCGCAGTCAACTGCCAACTGGGACGGCTATATCGGTTATTGGAGTCTGGATGGCGACATCCTGATCCTTGACAGCGTGGTGTGCGAAGTCTACAATGATTATGAGCATAAAGGATACCACGAAGAATCATTGCCGCAAGAGCTAATGCGAGAGGTGTTTGGCGACTATTATCATAATGGCAGAATTGAGGCTACTTTTGTGACTTGGGAGAACATCCGGGTGACTCAAGGGCAACGTCTTTACTACGAACATAGTGGATGGGAGCGCTTTTATGAGACAGAACTAATCCTCAAAGTAGAACAAGGCCGCGTTGTGAATAGAACGCTATACCACAATAGGGTGGTGGTCGATGGATTCTGCTTCGATGATTTGGGTTTTGAAGGATTGGATAAATTCAGGGAAGGGTTTGCACCAGTCCTTCGCAAGTATCATGAGTTGGATACCGTGAGCAGAGTCTATTTCTCAATGGCTCATTGGACCATCGACACTTTAGGCAATATGACCGATGTCGAAGTGAAGGCTATTTGTCGTGGACATGAGGATATTCTACCGCAGTTGGCAATGGAGTTCAAACAATACATCTTGAATATTCGCCCATGGAAGATATGGTATATCAACGGCGAGTACACACACATCTATCGCGGTTGGAATATCCCCTTCCGCCGACAGGACTGGGAATGATTTTACTGCTTCTGTAGCAGTGGCGACCGCGACATATCTGTAGGGTTGGTCCCCGGTACCCTTTCGGGCACAGGCATGCCAAGTTCCTTAAAATGTTTCTTCCAGTATTCGGGCAGGTTTCCATCCTTGTCCCGCCAGTTCATAGGCTGTGATGGGAATAGGTCGCCGAAGACAGCCTGTATCAGCTCCGAGCAGTAGTAGGCGTCGTTGTTGGGCAGGAATGCGTTGTCGTAGGACTTCCCGACGAGGGTTGTTGCTCGTGCGATGACCGCTGCGGTGTCGAAAGGCACCGTGAGACGGTAGACATCGGGGTAGGGTTTCACGCTGCTTTCCGGCGTGCGCATGAAGGGCCTGCGGCTGACACCGTAGCGTTGCGTTGCATCAATAATCCAAGTGGTGTCGCCCACCTCGACAACTAATGCCACATGCGTGTATATTCCTGTGCTTTCCTTTACGGCGGCACCCATGCCCTCGGTATCTACATAGAACAGCAAATCGCCGGGCATCAGCCGTGACTCCTGGGCGTGTAACGCCCCACCAAGCAACAAGATGAGCAGTAGCATCCTCTTCATAGCGGTTGCAAAGGTACAAAATAAAACCTATATATCGCGAAAAAATCGTATCTTTGCACCCACAATGGAAAAGGACAATGAATCGAAAATGGAAATAGGGGGCTTGCTGCGCAAGTTGTTGCCGTTCGTGCTGCCCTACCGCTGGCTGCTGGCCGTAACGCTGGCGCTCACTTTCGTGGGGTCGCTCATGGCGCAGGTCAATGCTGTGGTGCTCGACCGTGCCGTCGACCGCATCAACGCCCTGCTGCACATTGAAGGTGGATTCCAGTGGGCCGAGGCCGCAAAGATTTTGGTGCTTGTCAGCAGTATCCTTCTTGGTAAAGAACTGCTGTCGGCACTTATCACCTTCGGACAGCGCATCTTCGGCGAGAAAATACGCATCAACGTGAGCCGCGACCTGTCGCTACGTGTTGTCGACCGCATACTGCAGTTTCGCATGGCTTTTTTCAGTCAGGACGGCAATGAGCCGGGCAAGCTGCAGACGCGTATCGACCGCGGCATCATGAGTCTCAGCAACACGGTGAAGAATTTCTTCATCGACATTCTACCCCTCTTCACCAGCGCCGTGCTGGCTCTGGTGCTGATGTATGCCGCCAACGTCTATGTGGGCCTCGTGGCCACAGCTATCATACCTATATATTTCTGGATAACCGCCGTGCAGGGACGCCGCATGAAGGGCTGGCGCCACCGCGTGTTCGGCACTCACCAGCAACTGAGTCACGGCATCCTGAACATCATCGAAAGCATGGGTGTAATCAAGTCGTTCAACCGCGAGCGCGTGGAGGCCGACAAACAGGCTGCCCTGCAGGAGCAGAGCACCGACCAGCAACTGCAGACACGCCGCATATCGTTCCTCTACGAAGGGCTGAAGACCTTCGTGGAGCAGATAGGCACCGTGCTCATCATAATACTCACCGCCTATCTGGTGCTCATAGACTATCCTGGTATGTCGATAGGTAAGATAATGTACCACGTGCTGCTCTTCAGCAATGTCAGTGCCCCCATACGCCAGCTACACCGCATCTATGACGACCTCAACGACGCGCTGGTGTATGCCGAGAGTTTCTTTGGCATCCTCGATGCCGAGCAGGAGGTGGAGGAGAGTGGAAAGTGGAGAGTGGAAAGTGGAAAACGTGTCCAAGGCAGGTTCGAGTTGAAGAACGTAGAGTTCACCTATCCCAACGGCACCCATGCCATCCGTGACCTGTCGATGACTATCGAGCCGGGCAAGACCACTGCCTTAGTGGGATTGAGCGGTGCAGGCAAGAGCACCATCGTCAACCTGCTCGACAAGTTCTACTCGCCCGACAGTGGCAGCATCACCCTCGACGGTGTGTCCCTTGGCGAATGGAACACCGAGGCGCTACGCGAGCAAATAGGTCTAGTGCTACAGAAGAACCATATCTTCAGCGGCACCATCGAGGAGAACATCCGCTACGGTCGTCCCGGCGCCACCCACGAGGAGGTGCTCGATGCGGCTCGCAAGGCCTACATCTATGATCAGGTGATGGCTCTGCCCGACGCCTTCAACAGCAATGCCCTGCAGCTCAGCGGCGGTCAGCAACAGCGTATAGCCATAGCACGCATGTTCCTCAAGAATCCGCCGATTATCTTCCTCGACGAGCCTACCGCCAGTCTCGACGCCATTGCCACCGAGCAAATCAAGAACTCCATCGATGCCATCAAGCAGGGCCGCACGGTCATTGTCATCAGCCACAACATAGGCCAGATTATCGACAGCGACCGTCTCTATGTGCTCGACACAGGCCATGCTGTGCAGAGCGGCAGTCCCGACGAGGTCTACCGTCAGGGGGGGCTCTACAAGGACATCTTCGACGCTTCGGCGCGCAGCATGAATGTTGACAAGATAGCAGATACCCTCTCATGAGCAAGCCCGCGCAGCGCACATATATTGCCATCGACCTCAAGTCGTTCTACGCCTCGGTGGAGTGCGTGGCCCGCGGACTTGACCCGTTGACCACCAACCTCGTGGTGGCCGATGCCAGCCGCACCGAGAAGACGATATGCCTTGCTGTGTCGCCGTCACTCAAGCAGTACGGCATCGGCGGCCGTGCGCGGTTGTTCGAGGTGGTGGAGCGGCTACGCGACGTGAACTTCGACCGTCTCTGCCATTCACCCGAGGGTTTCTTCCGTGGCAAGTCGGTGTCAGACGTGGAACTTAAGGCCCACCCCGACTGGGAGGTGGACTATATCGCCGCGCCGCCGCGCATGGCGCACTATATCGAGATGAGCGCCAAGATATACGACATATATCTTAAGTATATCGCTCCCGAGGACATACATATCTACTCTGTCGATGAGGTGTTTATGGATGTCACCAACTACCTGCGCAGTTACCGCAAGACGCCCCACGAGATGGCGATGACGATGATACGCGACGTCTTAAAGCAGACAGGCATCACCGCCACCGCCGGTATAGGCACCAACATGTACCTCTGCAAGGTGGCTATGGACATTATGGCCAAGAAGATGCCTGCCGACAAGGATGGCGTGCGTATAGCTGAACTGGATGAGATGTCGTATCGCCGCCAGCTGTGGGACCACCGTCCACTGACCTCCTTCTGGCGAGTGGGACGCGGCATAGCCAGCAAACTTGAAGCCCACGGCATAGACACCATGGGCAAGCTGGCACGCTGCTCGATAGAGAACGAGGAACTGCTCTATAAACTCTTCGGCATCAATGCCGAGTTGCTCATCGACCACGCCTGGGGTTGGGAGCCTTGCACCATCGACCTTGTCAAGGCCTACCGACCAGAGAGCAACTCCTTCAGCAGCGGTCAGGTGCTTGGCGAGGCATACGAAGCCGACAAGGCTCGCATAGTGGCTATGGAGATGGCCGACGCAATGGCACTCAAATTGGTATCCAAGAACTTGGTGGCCTCGCAGGTGGTGCTCAGTGTGGCCTACGATGCGGAAAACATCACCGACCCCAAGCGCCGCTCCAAATACCGTGGTGAGGTGGCTACCGATTATTATGGCCGTCCCGCGCCCAAGGGCGCGCATGGGGCGGCAAACCTCGAGAGCCCCACTTCGTCGTCGCGCATTATAACCGATGCTGTGGAGAAACTCTACGACAGTTTCGTGTCGCCCAACCTGCTTGTACGTAGGCTCAACGTGACGGTGAACGGGGTTGTCCCAGCAACATCGGTGCAGAACGGACCGGTGCAGCTCGACCTCTTCGCCGACCCCGACAAGGTCAACCGGGAACGCGAGGAACAGCGGGCAGAACTCGACAAAGAACGTCGCCTGCAGGCAGCTCAGGTGGCAGTGAAACGCCGCTTCGGCAAGAACGCAGTACTTAAAGGGCTGAACTTCGAAGATGGCGCCACCGCCAAAGACAGAAACCGACAGATAGGAGGACACAAGGCATGACAGATGAATATGAAGATATAATTAACCTGACGCACCATGTGTCGCAGCGACACCCGCAGATGTCGCTGCACGACCGTGCCGCCCAGTTTGCACCCTTTGCTGCTGTCACAGGTCACGGCGACGCCACACATGAGATGGAGCAGCTGCACACCGTCGAGGCCGAGCTGACATTCGAGGACGAGGAAGATATATAAAAGAGAAGAGAGCCGCCTGAGCGACTCTCTTCTCTTTTAGTCAATCTGTGGGTCGACTTAACCCTCCTGGATAGCGCCAGTGGGGCAAGCGCCAGCGCAGGTACCACAGCTAACGCAAGCGTTCTCGTCGATCTTGTAGATGTCGCCTTCGCTGATAGCTCCGACGGGGCACTCATCGATGCAGGTGCCGCAAGCAACACAGATGTCAGTGATTTTGTAAGCCATTTTGTTTCTGTTTTTTAGGATTAATATTGCAATATTTTTTGCTTTGAAAGCGGGTGCAAAATTACTAACTTTTTGCGATATGGCAAAATAAATTCACCATTTTTGGTGATTCAAGATAGGTCTATGGTTGGATATCAGTAGTTTGCTTACGCGATGAATGCTTGCCAATTCTATAGCCGACAGTAAGGAGAATGACTACGAGGACCAACAAGAGAGCTGGCGCGACAAAGGTTCCGAGTAGTTTTTTAGTATCGGTACCTATTAATAACATGGGTGTGACAATGATAAGCAGCAGCAGGAACCATGTGAATCCGCATAGCAGGAGTCTCCATAGGGTCCCCCAAGGTCGATATCCGAAGAGTTGCCGATAGGTGAAATAATAATAGAAAGGAATAAGCCAGCCTAAATGGTCGATAAAACTTGAGGGAAGGACGCAGAGAAGCATTAGAGTGCTCATGAAAAGTTGAATGAAGATGCTCTCGGGCAGTGTATGGTGAGAGTGCCGTGGGGCAAAGCGGAAGAGAAAGTAGGTGGGAAGTATCATTATCATGGTCAGTGACATTGTGCCCCACGCCGGATGGCTGTCAAGCCAGGAGAAGACGGTTTCAAAGATGCTGTAATCGACGCCGTCGGGGAGTTCGACTACAGTGGCGTCGTGTCCGGAGAATTGCATGATGATGGCATAGAAGAGGGCCACGATGAAGAGCATGTTGACGGGCTTGTAGCAAGCATGGCGGTGTCCACTGATGTAGTCGCCAATAAGATATCCCGGACGGAGGAGCAGATGGAGAAGCGTGCGGGGGAGGGACCGGGAGTCCATGCCCCAAACCTCGAGAATGCTTTCCCTCACCCACCGCCATGTGATGTGTCCATCGCCGCCTTGCTGTCCACAGATGGGACAGTAGTTGCCGGAGAACACATGTCCACAGTTAGGACAGCAATGTTCGGCAACGTCCTTGTCCCAGTGGTAGGTCGGCGTTTTCTGCCATGTGCGGAAACGACGATATTGCTCTTTCAGGCTCATGGCTTAAAATATCAGCGCCAGCAGCACATACAGCCAGTGGGCTGCAATACCTGCGCATAGGCCGCCGATGGTGTGGGCTCCGATGGCTTTGCCAATGAGTTTGCGGTAGCCGAGGCTGTCGAGCATGGCGGTGTGTGTGCTCAGATAGCCGCTCCAGCACATGCCCATGGCGGTGAACACGGCAATGGCGTTGTTGTTGATGATGCCCATGGCATCGAAGGTGGGGACCAGACCGATGGCGGCACCCACGGCTCCCAGGGCCGTGATGGGGAAGCCCACCAGTGCGCCGCTCTCGAATCCGAAGAGCCAGTAGAATACGAAGTTAATCTTGTCGGCAAGCCATGTAATCACTGGCACGCCCTCGTAAGCCTTGCCCAGATACTCTCCGTTCTCGCCGGCAGGGCCGAAGGTGAGCATCATAACGATTGTCGAGATGCAAAGCACGCCGGGGATGATGGCCACGCCGATACCCACACCGCTCTTGCCTCCGTCGAGCATGGCGTTGAGGAAGCGCTGGAAGGCGTTGCCTTCGCTCTTGAACGATATGTTCTGCTCAGTGCCCTCTTCTTCGGTCACGGGACTGTCCATCTCGGGATAGCTCTTCAGCGTGAAGCGTTGCATGAGGCGGGTGCTGATGATGCTGCCGATAACTGCGCCGAGCAGTCCGACCAAGGCTCCGCTGCCGTAGCCTTTGCCAGTCATGAAGGCAATAACCACTAAACCCATGCCGAAGGCTGTGCCGAAGTTGGTAAGACTCACCAACTGGTATTTTTTGAAGTAGCGTGCGAAGTTATTGTCCTTGGCCAGCGATATGATGGCGGGGTTGTCGCTCAGGAATGTCATCACTGCCCCCAGAGCCGCCACACCCGGCAGGTTGTAGAGGGGCTTCATCAACGGGCGCAGCAGGTTTTCCATCAGGCGTACCACGCCGAACTCGGTGAGTAGCTTCGATATGGCACCCATCAGTACGCAGATGGCCATGATGTAGAATACCGTCTCAAGCAGCAGGCTGTAGGCTGTCTGCATGAAGGTATTAAGCATGTTGGGCAGCGTCATCTTGTAGGCCAGGAAACCGAAGAAACCAAAGAACAGCACCAGGAACACCAAGGCCTCAAGGCTGCGGCTGGTGGTGAACTTCATACGGCGCGGCTTGCCGTTGTGCTTGTTGGGGTCGGTCTCGTGGTGACGGAACACTTGGAATGGATCCACCACCGAGAGCATAGTATTCAGCAGATTGCGATGATTATTTGTATTTTCACTCATTGTATTTATAGGTATTGTCTTGAACTCCTTGTGGTGTGCCGTCGGCTTGGACGACAACTACCTGAACTCCTTGAACTTCTTATTTTTAAAAAGCTTGTAGTAGTCCATGGTCCACGTGGCGCCGATGTTGAAGTTCCATGTGGCATCGGTCACCTGCTGGTTGGTTATGGCATCGGTGTAACTGTCGGTCATACGGCAAGCGTAAATGTGCAGACGCACATTCTTCTCGGCGTTGGCGTACCATTCGAAGCCCAGTCCGTAGCGTGCCGAGGTGTGGCCTGCCGCCAGCTGGTGGTCCATCGACACCGACGAACCCAGCGTCACCTCCGACTTGTTCTGTTCGTACATTCCCTTGACGAAAATGTTGAAGCGGTCGGTGAAGTAATAGTTGGCGCAGCTGACGAAGCCGAAATTCTTGCCCCAGTCGTCGAACGACAGTGCATGGTGCATGAAGTCAACATAGATGTCCCACTTGTCGTAGACCAGTTTGTTACCTATCATAATCATGTTCAGGTAGTGGTCCCACTTGTATTCCACCATCGAGGTGCTCCACAACGTCTGCCAGTGGCCTATCTTACCCGACCAATACAGGTTGTACGACACCAGGCCGGCGTCGTAGTTGAGAGCGTTGTAGTTGACGTATGGCGAGTTACTTACCTGTGCCACAAAGGTGTGGTTGCCGTCAGAGGTGATATATGCGCCGCTGGCCGCCAGCTGGAAGCAGTAGATGTTGCGCCACATGTTGGTGGGGAAGTAGACGTCGATGGGCGACGCGTCGTACTCGAAACCACCCAATGCCATGGCATCCTTACCGAAGCGCAGGCGCCAGTTCTGTGTGGGCATGTAGTCAAGATACAGGAAGTCGGTGTTGTCGAAAAATGTCACCGTACCTTTGTCGGCCACAATGCGCTGCTTGAAGTAGTAGCTGAAATGACCGCCCAAGTCGCCGCCAATCATGATGTTGAAGTATTTGCCGTGGAAACCCAGGTTGGGAGTCGAGTCGGTGGTGGTGTACTCGCCGTCGGCCCTCACCTCCATCTTCAGCTTATTGAAGGCGTCGGCCCACGTCAACTGTGCCGCTGCAGGCAATGAGATGCCCATGAGCATGGCAGTAAAAGCCAGTGTAAGTATTCTTGTTTTCAAAGTATTATAAGTGTTATATGTTTATTCTTCAGCCTGCAAAGATACAAATTTAATTTGATATACAATATAAAAACACAAAACCGTCCGCTAGGTTGCCCTGTCCTTGGGTAGCCTATGGGTGGCTCTGTTCTTCAGTTGTTCTTCAGTCGTTCTTCAGTCGTTCTTCAGTGGATGACTGAAGAAACACTGAAGAAATACTGAAGAAATGGGGGCGTTGGCATGTAGTTGGCCATGGGGTGTAACCTTCCGTAGAGACTGTTGATAACTTTGAGGCAAGTTGCTTTTTAGAGAAAAATTGTGGCGAGATATTATACTGATAATTAGTATTGTGTGTTAAAAATACGACGTTTTTTGCCGTTTCTTCGCTTTTTTGACCCATTTTTGTTGGATTGCATGCTTATGAGAGCTTTTTGCAACGTTCAATAGAGGGGTGAGATAAAAATTTTTGCATTGGTTTATTGCAGATTTACAGTCATTTCTGTTCCTAAAATAATTTTTTTTGAAAAAATATTTTGTCGGTTTGCAAAACGGTTGTATCTTTGCATCCGCTTTCGCCCAAAAAAGAGGGTGTTGAAAAAAAAAAGCGACAGTTGTTTGAAACGGATGAGAAGATAGAGATAGCGTGTGTCAATCATTATATATAAGGTATGATGAGGACACGAAGACGAGTCAATAGGTAAAGAGAACAA
>JBGUZF010000087.1:0-8410 GCA_045222795.1 Bacteroidales bacterium | reverse complement strand
CTTGTGCAGCCGTGCAGCTATCTTACCGACGCCGTAGGCGATTTCTCAACCGTCTATTTCGAATCGGTGTCTAAGATCAACAACGCCGTCCTTATGGAAGTCATTCCCTCGATGGGATTGCCTATCGAGAAGGTGGTTCCTTTTGAGTTCAACTGTGCCGACAAATCGGATGCTACAGTACGCTGGATGCGACGTCTGGGCGACGTCAATATGAGTGGGGCCAAGGAGATGACAGTCCCCGCCGACATTCTCAATGCTGTCAAGGGCAGCGGATGCCGCTACAGCATGCTACTTTCCGACATAGGATATGTAAAGAATGCACGCCAGTATAATATCGAGAAAGCCATCGACGCGGGCATAAGAATTGCGGACGCTATTGTCAACAACCACTACGAACTCTCGGACGACACTGAGCCCTATCTCAACGGACTGTTCTCGGTGATCTTCGATGCCGAGACGGGCAAAATAGTATGGTTTGGCACCGCTCCCCGCAGCTACAAATTCAACCCGCTGGACGAGGGGGATATGAAAAAACAGCTCACCAAGCTGTACAAAGTCTTCCTGCAACAAAAGTGAAGCAGATAGAGGTCGTAGCCGCCATTATCCGCCGAGAGGGGCGCATCTTCGCCACCCAGCGGGGATACGGCGAGTGGAAGGACTGGTGGGAGTTCCCCGGCGGCAAGATGGAGGCTGGCGAGACGCCCGAGGATGCCCTGCGCAGGGAAATCCGCGAGGAGCTGTCTACAGAGATCAGCGTGGACGAGTTCTTCTGCACAGTCGATTACGACTACCCCGCATTTCACCTCACCATGCACTGCTACCTCTGCTCGCTGCTCACCGAAGCCCTACACCTCAATGAACACGAAGCCGCCCGCTGGCTCGCGAAAGACGAACTCGACAGCGTCCAGTGGCTCCCCGCCGACAAATCGATAATTGAGAGAATAAAAGTGTGTAGTGGATAGCACTTGGCTAAAATTATAGAATTATGAAGCACATACAATACCCGACCCAGGGCACCTGCTCGCTCCTCATCGACGTAACGGCCGACGACAACGACATTATCCAGCAGGTCTCGTTCCTCGGCGGCTGCAACGGCAACCTGCAAGGCATCTGCCGCCTGGTGACAGGCCAGAAGATAGACGACGTGATAGCCAAACTGAGCGGCATCCGTTGCGGCGACAAACCCACATCCTGCCCCGACCAACTCTGCCGCGCCCTGGAGCAGTTGAAACAAATGCCGTTGCAAGCATAAACCGCTTATGGTACTAACGAGGAGAGGCTGCCCGTGGGCAGCCTCTCTCGGTGAATATGTGTGCTTGCTTAGAAAAAGATTGCCTTATTACGAGCATTTGCTCCATCCACATTGCGGGCAGCTCTTGCAGCCGCCGGTGTAGATAAGTTTGCTTCCGCAGTCGGGGCAGGTCTCGCCTGTCTCGGTGCCGTCCTTGATGTAGCGCTTCAGGGCACGGGCCACACCGTTACTCCAAGTGGTGATGCTGTCGGTGTCGAAGGTCAGCTTGCCGATGAGCTCCACAACGTTGGGTATCGGCATACCGTGGCGCAGGATGCCGGAGATGAGCTTGGCATAATTCCAATATTCTTTGCGGAACATGCGCGAGAGACCCTCGATGGTGATGTGGTAGCCGTCCTGATCGAGGAACTGGAAGTCATAGCGGGCGTGCTCCTGCCCTTTCTCCTTGACGCGAATCACCCAGCCTTTCTCCACAGTCTTAGGCAGCAGGAAGTTCTCGGCACGGCCGGTGAAGATCTCGTAGGGACGACCTTCGTACATGCCTACGACGGCAATCCAGTCCTCTTTCTCATTCTTGAAGCGCACCACCTCGGCCTCCAGTTTCTTGGGGCGCTTGGGGGCCTTGCTCTCGCCGAAGCAGGGATTGTCGGTCTTCTTGCCCTCGTTGTTGCTCACCAGCACGCCGGTGCGCGAGCCGTCACGGTAGATGGTGCAACCCTTGCAGCCACTCTCCCAAGCGGTCTCGTAGATCTTGCTAACAACTTCCTTTGTCGTCTCTTTAGGAATGTTGACAGTGACGGAGATGGAGTGGTCGACCCACTTCTGTATGTCGCCCTGCATGCGCACCTTGGCCACCCAGTCGATGTCGGCGCTTGTGGCGTGGTAGTAGGGGCTCTGCTCGATGAGCTTCTGCAGTTCGGCGTCGCCCATGTGCTTCACCTCTTCGATGTCGTGGCCGTTGATGCGTGCCCAGTCGAGGAACTTGGGATGGAAGACGTTGTACTCCTCGAAGTAGTCGCCGTTCTCGTCCTTGATGATGTTGTGGTTGCCCGACGCAGGGTTTGTCGGGTCACCCGAATCGGGACGATTGATTTTCTTGCGGCGCTTGTAGCTGACCAGGAAGACAGGCTCGATACCCGAGGTGGTCTGGGTGCAGATACTCACGGTACCCGTGGGGGCTATGGTGAGCAGAGCTATATTGCGACGGCCGTGCTTGACCATCTCCTTGTAGAGCGCGGGGTCGGCCTCGGCAAGGCGACGGATGAGGGGGTTGTTCTCCTCACGCTTGGCGCTATAGATGGGGAAGGCGCCACGCTCACGTGCCATCTCGACGCTGGAGCCGTAGGCGGCGCAGAGCAGCGTCTGCTGCACCTTGACGGCAAAGGCTGTGGCCTCGGGGGTACCGTACTGGAGTCCGAGGGCGGCCAGCATGTCGCCTTCGGCGGTGATGCCGAAGCCGCTGCGGCGGCCTTCGAGACACTTCATCTTGATGTTGAGCCACAGGTTATGCTCCACTGACTTAATCTCGTCGCTCTCGGGGTCGGCCTCTATCTTTTTCAGTATCTGGTCGACCTTCTCGAGCTCGAGGTCGATAAGGTCATCCATCAGGCGCTGGCCTTTGCGGACATGCTCACGGAAGAGGTCGAAGTTGAACTTGGCC
This sequence comes from Bacteroidales bacterium, assembly GCA_045222795.1. GTDB lineage: Bacteria > Bacteroidota > Bacteroidia > Bacteroidales > P3 > Colimorpha. The sequence goes on along the minus strand of JBGUZF010000087.1, from coordinate 5,498 downwards.
TTCTTGGTGAAGGGGTTGTCGACGTAGGAGTAGAGGTTGATGGCCTGCAGACGGCAGCTGTCGTAGGGGCAGAGAGGTATCTCGCCGCAGGGGTTGGTGCTGACGGTGCGGTAGCCGAAGTCGGCATAGCAGTCGGGCACGCTCTCGCGGATGATGGTGTCCCAGAAGAGCACGCCGGGCTCGGCACTCTGCCATGCGTTGGCGATAATCTTGTTCCAGAGTGCGCGTGCATCGATGGTCTTGGTATAGGTGGGGTTTGGCGAATCGATGGGGTACTGCTGCACGAAGGGCTTGCCCTCCATGGCGCAGCGCATGAACTCGTCGGTAATTTTCACGCTCACGTTGGCACCGGTAATCTTGCCCTGCTCGAGCTTGGCGTCAATGAACTTCTCCGAGTCGGGGTGCTTGATGCTGATGGAGAGCATCAGGGCGCCGCGACGACCGCCCTGCGCCACCTCGCGGGTGGTGTTGCTGTAGCGCTCCATGAAGGGCACGATACCCGTAGAGGTGAGGGCAGCATTCTTCACGGGACTGCCGCCGGGACGTATATGGCTCAGGTCGTGACCCACGCCGCCGCGGCGCTTCATCAGCTGCACCTGCTCCTGGTCTATCTTCATGATGCCGCCGTAGGAGTCGCTGTTGCCCGAGTTGCCGATGACGAAGCAGTTCGAGAGCGAAAGCACCTGGAAGTTGTTGCCTATGCCGCTCATGGGGCTGCCCTGCGGGACGATATACTTGAAGTCCTTGAGCAGCTGGTATATCTCCTCTTCGCTGAGGGGATTGGGGTACTTGTTCTCTATGCGGGCATACTCCCTGGCCAGACGGCGGTGCATCATGTCGGGGTTGAGCTCGTAGATGTGGTCGTCGTCACGCAGGGCATACTTGTTCATCCACACGTTGGCGGCCAGCTCGTCGCCATGGAAATATTCCACCGACGAACGCATGATTTCGTCCGTGTTATAACACTTCATCTCTTTGGGTTCCTCTTTTACGGGGAGCTCGGAAAACAAGTCGCCTTGCATGACTATAAATAATTTATATGTTACACTTTTATAATACGTTGCCAATAAACTATGGCCCCGAATTGTTTTGCTAAATTACCCTAAAAAAACGAGCCAACGGCAAATAGTTTTCAACAAAAAGTCCACCCCTCGGCATAACCTATTGATAGGGCGAGGGGTTGTAAAGTTGATAAGTAAAATGGGGGCTATTTTAACGCCTCCGACACCACGGCCACCTTCTCTTCCATGGGCAGCGTGCCGTCTATCCAATGTATGTCAACACCGTTGCGTTCCATGCGGCGGAACCATGTCATTTGACGCTTGGCAAAGCGCCGTATGTCGGTGAATAGGTCGCGGAACATCTCCTCCTGCGTGCATTGTCCCAGCAGGTAGCGTGTGACATGGCGGTATTCTAGACCGAACTTCATCAGGCGCTCGGCGCTGACGCCACTGTCAAGCAATCGCTGTACTTCGTCGGTCATGCCCTCGTCGAGGCGCCGCCGCAGACGGTTCTCGATGCGGGCGATAATGACCTCGCGCGGGAAGCTGATGCCAAACACATGGTGCTCCATTTCGGGCATGTGTATATAGGCCTCGGGGTGCCGCTGTGCAAACTCCTGTATCTCAAGGGCACGCACCAGCCGCTCACGGGTCTCGGTGTCGGTGTGGTTGTGCAGGGAGATATACGACGCCAGCCGCTCCGTAAGTTCTTCGTCGCTGCAGGCGGCAATACTACTGCGGTACTCTTCGTCTATCGGCGCGTCGGCAAGATGGTAGCCACGGATAACGGCGTCGAGGTACATTCCAGTGCCGCCGCACATAATAGGTACACGCCCGCGCGATACTATACTATTGTATGCCTCGAGGAAGTCGCCCATGAAGCGGTAGGCGTTGTACTCCTCCGCAGGGTCGCAAATGTCGATAATGTGATAGGGAACCGTAGTGCCGTTGACGGTATAGTCGGCCAAGTCCTTGCCGGTGCCCACGTCCATGCCGCGGAACACCTGACGCGAATCGGCGCTGATAACCTCGCCGCCGAGACGGTAGGCCACCTCGGCCGCCAAGGCAGTCTTGCCAGTCGCCGTGGGACCTAGAATAGTGATGAGTTTATTCATCAAAGAAGATGAGCTTCGAGCGCTGCTTGTCGAACTCATAGTCGCCGAACTGGCGCAGGCCGGTGCGGTTGATGATGAACTTATAGTCCACATTCTTCACCACCACCACCTCGACGTTCTGCTTACGCTGCTCGCCTATCTGCATCTCCTTGAAGATGATGATTTCCTTGTCGATGATATTGCCTTCGGCATCGAAGGAGAGGTCGCGGCGCGGGAAGTCATCCTTGGTGATGCGGCCCTGATAGAGGAAGTTCATGGCCTCTTCCCACGAGATAGCCACAGGCTCCACGAAGCGCTCGTCGATAAGCAGAGGTACCTGCGAGCCGTTGATGATGCAGGACACCTCGCCACGGGTCGAGTTGACCATCGTGACGGGCACCACACTCTCGTCGTGGACAATCATGGGCTTCTCGCCATTGTCGGCATCGTCATCCGCGGGACGGTTCACCAGGTCTATCACCTTGCCGTCCTCGGTCTGCTTGGCGACAGGGGTCTCCGATGCCATATTCTCCACCAGTCGGCGCGACACATAGTCGTTCCTCAGCACGAGGAACTCGAGTCTGCGGTTGAGCGAGTGGGCTGCCTGCTGCCGCTCGGGGTCAAGGGTGGCGATATAGTCGCAGGTCATCTCAGTACCGGCATAGAAGGGGTACTGCTTGCCGTTGTAGGTAACCACCACATCCTCGTCGAGCACACGCGGCACTCGGTCGGCATAGCCCTTGGCCACCAGGCGCTCGCGCTCTATGCCGCGGTCAACCAGATAGTCTACCACAGTCTGGGCACGGCGCTGCGAAAGGGTGTCGTTGGTGAGACCGATATAAGGCTGGCAGTCGGTATGCGAACGTATCTCGACCACAATACCGGGGTTGTTGTCCATCACGATATAGAGGTCCATCAGCGAGTCCATGAACTCGCCCTTGAGCTCGGTACGCGCCAGGTCGAAGCGTATCTCGGGCAGCACCACGGGACGGGCAGGCACGGGATCCATACGGTAGTCGTGTACCAGCGTCTTGTTGGTGTTATAGCCCTTGGTGCTCTCCGAACCCTCTATGCTGAAATAGTCTTTCTTCGAGAGGTACATCTTGTACACCACGTCGCGGCGCACCTGAGTGCTGTCAAAGCGGTAGAAGCCCTTCTTGTTGGTGACGGTTTCCTGCTGCGAGCCGTCGGAGCCCACCATGCGGATCCTCACACCCTCGAGCAGCTGCATCGACTTCTCGCTGCGCACGGTGCCTTCAATGGCATAGTTCAAACCCGGCAGGGCGAAGTAGAAGATGTCGTTGTTGATGGGAGGCGTCTGGTTCTTCGACTGGTTGGCCAGCTGGCGGTTGTGCAGGTCGGCGAACGGACGGTTCGACGAGAAGTAGCCACGCTCCACCACATTGGAAGGATTGGTGGCGTCGGGATAGAAGATTATCGACATCTCGTCGTGCGACGAGTTGATGGGAATGCCAAGGTTCTCGGGAGTGGTCCACTTGCCGTTGGCACGCAGCGACGTCTTGAAGAGGTCGTAGCCGCCGACGCCAGGATGACCGTCACTCGAGAAGTACATCAGCGAGTCGTTTCTCAGCACGGGGAACACCTCCTTGCCTCGGGTGTTGACAATCGAGGTGAGGTTCACCGGACGGCCGAAGTCGTCGGCAACACTCTTGCGGGTAGCCTTCCACAGGTCGTAGTCGCCAAAGCCGCCTGGCATGTCGCTCGAGAAATAGAGCGTCAGTCCGTCGCTGCTGATGGCGGGATAGAGGTAGTTGTAAGCCGTGTCGCCGAGATAGAGCACCGTGGGCTCGTTCCATTCGCCGGGCTTCACCTCGTTGCCCTCGGCAACAGCCTCTGCAATATTCTGCGCCATGCCCCACGGGGTCATGTTCGAGTGTTTCTTCTTGTCTTTGCTACTGGTCTGTTTCTTCTTGCCTTTCTTCTTGTCGAGTTCCTCGGGCTTGCGGGTGGCCATATAGATGCGGCCGTGCGAGGTCTCGTTGTCCACTATATCGAAACGAGAGAAGTAGACCGTGTTGCCGTCGGGCGAGAAGCAGGCCTCACCTTCATTGACGTTGGTGTTTATCCTACCGGTCTTGTCCCACGGCTCGGGCAGCGAGTTCCAGTTGCCGTTGCGGTCCTGGAACACGGTGTAGAAATCAGAGAAGGCTTGGTTGGTCCAGGGGTCTTTGTCGCCGTCGTCTCCTTCGGCAAAGCGCGAAGTGGTGAACACTATCTTCGTGGTGTCGTCACCGAGGAAGCGCGGTGCCCAGTCGTTGTAGTCGGTGCACCAGTCTTCCATCTTGGTAATCTCGTGGCGGGTGCGGGCGTCGGCCAGCTGGCTGGCGTATATGAGCGAGGCCTTGCGTTTGGCGGCATAACTGTCGTTGGGCGCCACCTCCATGTATTTTTCGTAGAACTCGTCAGACTTGGCCAGGTACTGCTTGTAGTTGTGCGACTCGGCCAGGAAGCGGTACATCTCGGCCAGGTAGAAGTAAAGCATCGGCTCCGACTGCTGATAGCCGTCAGCCGCCAGGCGTTCGTAGATGCGGCGGGCCTTGTCGTACTCGTACATCAGGCGGTAGCACTCGGCCAGCTGGAAATACACACGGTTCTTCTCGGCCTTGTTGTCCTTGATCTTCTCATAGGCTTTCTGATATTGTTCGGCAGCCTCGTAGAAGCGGTACTGGTCGAACAAGTCGTCGGCTTTTTGTGCTATGCTTTTCTTCTGCGCCGACGCTCCGGCGATGCAAAACATGGCTGCAAAGAGCAGTAAAAGACCTTTTTTGAGTGTTTTCATATATATGTCTCTGTTTTTTCTGCGTGTTATATATATATCATAATCAACTCATTGGCGGGATTTTTACACCCCTTCCAATGCGTATATTCAAGGTGCTAAATTACAACTTTTTTCCGATACGGCAAAAAATATTATTTATCTCGTCTGTTTAATCACAGTTTCATCTTCGCTTCGGCCATCTCGCGCGTGACGGTGTAGGTGCTCCCCTTCCCCATCTGCGGCAGGTCGAACATCAGGTCGGTCATGATGCCTTCCATTATCGAGCGCAGGCCACGGGCGCCGAGGTGATATTCCACGGCGCGGTCCACCACCAGGTCGAGGGTCTCGGGGGCGAACTCGAGGGTCACGTCGTCCATCTTGAAGAGCTCCACATACTGCTTCACCAAGGCGTTCTTGGGCTCGGTGAGGATGCGGCGCAGGGCCTCGCGGTCGAGGGGCTGCAGGTAGGTTAGCACCGGGAAGCGGCCTACCAGCTCGGGAATGAGACCGAACTTCTTGAGGTCCATTGGCTGCACGTACTGCAGCATGTTCTCGCGGTCGAGCTGCTGGCGTTTCTCGTCGCCCTTGAAGCCTATGACGTTGCTGTTCAGGCGCGACGCTATG
>JBGUZF010000086.1:0-2515 GCA_045222795.1 Bacteroidales bacterium | reverse complement strand
TATAGGCCACTACGGGCTCGCATTCCCCTATTACACTCACTTCACCTCGCCCATCCGCCGTTACCCCGACCTGATGGTACACCGCCTTCTCGACCTCTACCTGCATGACGGCAAGTCGGTGAATGCCGACGAATATGAGGACTACTGCCGCCACTGCTCGGTGATGGAGAAGAAGGCCGCCGACGCCGAGCGCACCAGCGTGAAGTACAAGCAGGCCGAATACCTGGCCGACAAGCTGGGACAGGTATTCCCCGCTCTCATCAGCGGCGTCAGCAAGTGGGGCATCTACGCCGAGATTGAGGGCAACAAGTGCGAGGGCATGATTCCCATCGGCTCACTGAAGGACGACTACTACATGCTCGACGAGGATAACTACCAGGTCATCGGCCGCCGTCACGGCCGCTGCTACAAGCTCGGCTACCCCGTCCACATCCGCGTCCGCCATGTCGACCTCCTCAAGAAGCAGATAGACTTCGACCTCGTCGACGAGGACGACCTCAACCGCCCCCAAATTCCTCATTCCTCATTCCTCACTCCTCATTCGTCAAAGGGCAACCCCTCCCGTAACAAGAAAGGCTCCCCTTCCGCCAAAGACAAGAAGAAGAACCACTCCCGCCGCCGTAAGTAGAACGGATAAATTACGACATGGCAAAAAAAACTTTGCCCCCGACAGCTTTTTCGCTATCGGGGGCAAGGTGTTTTTTAATCTTTAAACTTTAACCTTTAACCTTTAACCTTTAATCTTTAACCATTACTTAATAACCATTACTTAAACAGCGCGTCGATCTGCTCCTGGTAAGCGGCGGCGACGTTGCGGCGGATAAGCTTCTGCGTCGGCGTGAGCATCTTGTTGGCTTCGGTCCAGGGCTCGGCGACGAGGGTGAAGCGCTTCACCTTCTCGGTCTCGCCAAGCTCGGCGTTGTATTTGTCGACCACCTTCTGGTAACGGGCTATGACGGTCTTGTCGGCAATCATCTCGGCGGGTGTCGAGGCGGTGACACCGTGGCGCTTGCACCAATCCTTGAGCATGTCGAAGTCTGGAGCTATCAGGGCTGCGGCAAACTTTTGGCCGTCGCCGACCACCATCATGTCGAGGATGAAGGGGGCCTGTTTCATCTTCTCTTCGATGACCTCGGGGTTGATGTACTTGCCCATCGAGGTCTTGAACATGCTCTTGGTGCGACCGGTGATGAAGAGATAGCCGTCGGGGTCGAAGTAGCCGGTGTCGCCGGTGTGGAACCAGCCCTCGCTGTCGATGGCCTCGGCGGTGAGCTCGGGCTTGTTGTAGTAGCCCTTCATGACGTTGCCGCCACGGCACTGTATCTCGTTGGTCTGCGGGTCAATGCGCACCTCTATCTCGCGCATGGCGAAGCCCACGGAGCCTATGCGGCGGCCTTTCTTGTTGCTGTTGGTCACTGCGATAAGGGGCGAGCACTCGGTGAGGCCGTAGCCCTCGTAAAGGTCGAGGCCCACGCAGGAGAAGAAGCGCGTGAGACGCGGCTGGATGATGGCGCCGCCGCTGACGAGCATGCCGAGCTGGCCGCCCATGCCCTCGCGTATCTCTTTATATACAAGCTTGTCGGCAATGGCTTTCTGTATCTTGTACCAGCAACTGAGCTTCGACTCGTCGAGGTCGTACTGGAAGGCCAGGTCGAGGGCCCAGTCGAAGATTTTCTTCTTGATGCCGGTCATCTTCTCGCCCTTGCGGAAGATTTTGTCGTAGACCTTCTCGATGAAGCGCGGCACGCAGGCCAGCATGTGGGGGCTGAGCTCCTTGCAGTTGTCGCCAACCTTGGCGATGCTCTCGGCGTAGGCAATCTCGAAGCAGAGCCACTGGTAGAGATAGCCCATCATGCGCTCGTAGATGTGGCACATGGGAAGCCACGACAGGGCGCGCCACCAGCTGGGGTGGGGGCTGCCCTTGATTTCCTGCACGTTCATGATAAGGCCGCGGTGCGTAAGCATGGCGCCCTTGGGCACTCCGGTGGTGCCGCTGGTGTAGATCATGGTGCATACGTCGTCGATCGTCAGGGCGTCCTTCATCTCCTGCAGCTTGGCGGGAGCCTCGGGGTGCTCGGCCACGTAGCGGCGGCCAATCTCATAGATGTCGTCCATCGACTTCACACCCTCCATCGGAACGATGGTGCAAAGGTTCTCGAGGTGCGGCAGCTTCTCGCGGATATTGCTGATTTTCTTGTACAAAGCGGGGGTCTCGACCACCAGCAGGCGCACCTGGGCGTCGTTGAGGATGAACTGGTAGTCCTCCTCGCTGATGGTGGGGTAGATGGGCAGCAGGACGGCGCCCGTCTGCTGCACGCCGAAGTCGACGTAGTTCCACTCGGGACGGCCGGCGCTGATGAGGCCGATGTTCTCGCCCTTCTTCACTCCGAGGTGCATCAGGGCATAGCTTATGAGGTTGACTTTCTCAATATATTCGTCAATATAATGGTCTTTCCACTGGCCATCTTCCTTGTACTTGAACACAGGACGCTCGGGGTGGAGCTCTTTTCTCCAC
>JBGUZF010000085.1:0-24808 GCA_045222795.1 Bacteroidales bacterium | reverse complement strand
CTTCGTCTACGTCCCTTCATTTCGGCAAAGAAAACAAGTTTTCTCTGCGCTCAACTTTCAGGACTCCCACCTCTCACCTTTCACCTTCCAGAATTCTCATCATCTCAGGCCCCAACGCCGGTGGCAAATCGGTGCTGCTCAAGGCCGTGGGATTGATACAATACATGCTGCAGTGCGGCATGCCCGTACCTCTGCGCCCCACGTCGGAATGCGGCCTCTTCGGAAGCATCTTCATCGACATCGGCGACCAGCAGAGCATCGACAACGACCTCTCGACCTACACGTCGCACCTGCAGAACATGAAAGCCCTGCTCGCAGAAGCCAAGGAGGACACACTCTTCCTGCTCGACGAGCTTGGCGGCGGCACCGAGCCACGCTCAGGTTGCGCCATTGCCGAGGCCGTGTTGGGCGAACTCTACGACAAGGGGGCCTTCGGCGTGGTGACCACCCACTTCGCCGACCTCAAACTGCTGGCCGACCGACTGCCAGGCGTCGTCAACGGCGCCATGCTCTTCGACACCGAGGCCATGCGGCCGCTCTACCGTTTGGCAATAGGCCACCCTGGCTCCAGCTTCGCCTTCGAGATTGCCGAAAGTATCGGCTTCCCCAAGGAGGTGCTCGACCGTGCCGGCGAGCTGGTGGGACGCGAGCAGCTCAACTTCGAGCACCAGCTGCAACAACTCGAGCTCGACAAGAAAGAGGTGGAACGGCAACGCGAGGAGCTGCGCGTAGCCGACGAGTTCCTGGCCGAGGTGACGCAGAAATACCAACGGCTGAACGACAACCTGCAGGCACGCCGCCACGAGATTATAGGCAGCGCTCGCCGCGAGGCACAGCAGATACTCACCGATGCCAACCGCACCGTGGAGCGCACCATCAGCGACATCAAGAGCGCCAAGGCCGAGAAAGAGGCAACCCAGCAGGCCCGCGCCCGTCTAGCCGAAGCAACAGAACAGAATATTAAAGCTCAATCAGAACTAAAAGAACAAAAAGAAAAGAAGCAACGAAGTTCTGACAGTTCTTTTAGTTCTGACAGAGATAAAGAAATCCCCATTGCAGTTGGCAGCATCGTACGTATCGACGGCGAGGAGACCTACGGGCAGGTGGTGGAGATAAAAGGCAAGAAGGCCGTGGTGGAGAGCAACAGCGTCCGCATGACCATACCGCTGAGCCGTCTCATGGGCACCGCCAAACAGAAACTCCCCACAATCAAGCAATCAAGCAATCAAGCAATCAAGCAATCCATCTACGACGACCTTAACGACAAGCGCAAGCACTTCAACCCCACCCTCGACCTGCGCGGTCATCGCGCCGAAGAGGCCATCACGGAGTTGCACCAGTTCCTCGACAACGCAATACTCCTCTCCGAGAAAGAGGTACGCATACTCCACGGCAAAGGCTATGGAATACTGATGCAGATAATATCGCAGGAACTGCGGGCGATGCGCGAGGTGCGCACCTTCCATCCAGAGAAGCTGGAACTCGGCGGCGCGGGAATTACTGTCGTGGAGCTACGCTGAACTTACGTTTCCCCTTAATCTTGAACCACAGCGGCGTGTCGTAACCCATGGCCGCCGTCTCGGCATCCTCGCGCGAGACCACATGCAACGGCTTGCGCTTCGTGCCATCGCCTGTGCTCCACACGGCGGTGGTGAGCATCTGGTATTGTGTCCATACAGTATTCACCTGAGCCGCTTGGCGTCCGAAACGTCCCGAGCGCAGCTTGTAAACCCTATAGGCGTTGCTGAGGTTCTTGTCGCCAGACGCGAAGTAGAGGCACCTCAGATGGTCGACGGCAAGGGTGGTGTCGCAACGGTCAAAGCGCGCCTCGAGCGAGTCGAGGAAATAGGGGCTCGCGGGCGACTTCACCACACGCGCAATCTTGCGGTAGTTGGGCTTCAACGTGATGCCGTTGTCCTGTGCCGTTGCAGCACAACATGCTATCAGCAAACTTATTATGACGATTATTCTTTTCATAACTGACTGCAAATATACAACTTTTCCACGACAGGTTGATAACTTTCTGCGCGCGGGTGATTTTTATTTAGTATCTTTGCAATATGGAAAAAGGGAATGAACTGAAGCCGCGCATAGGCTTCTTCGGCCGCCGCAACGTGGGCAAGAGCACCATGATCAACTGGCTCACAGGGCAGCAGATAGCTATCGTGAGCGACACCGCCGGCACCACCACCGACCCCGTGCGCAAAAGCATGGAGATTGGCGGCATAGGGCCTGTGGTGCTAATCGACACCGCGGGTATCGACGACGAAGGCGAACTCGGCAAGATGCGTGTAGAAAAGAGTATGGCGGCGCTGGCCGAGGTCGACCTGGCACTATTGCTCTACACCGAAGGCGCCTACGGCGAGCCTGAGGAGATGGTGGAACGCTGGTGCCGCGAGCACGGCACGCCGATGCTCAAGGTGCTGACAAAAGCCGCCCCCCTAGACAAAGAGGCACTCATAGCGCAGATAAAAGAAACCCTGCCCGAAAGCGCCTACCGCGGACGAAGCCTGCTGGGCGACATTATCAATGCCAGCGACACTGTGGTGCTTGTTACGCCCATTGACAGTTCGGCTCCCGAAGGACGCATGATACTGCCGCAGGTGCAGGTGCTACGCGACCTGATGGACCTGCACGCACAGGCTTTCTTCTGCCAGCCAGGAGAACTGCCCTCCACTCTGGCAGCATTGAAGGATACTCCCGCCCTAGTCATCACCGACAGCCAAGCTTTCCAGAAGGTAGCCGCCATCGTTCCCAACGAGGTGTCGCTGACGAGCTTCAGCGTGGTGCTGGCGCGACAAAAGGGGCTCTTCAAAGAGTACCTCGAAGGTACGCGTAAGATTGGCGACCTGAAGGACGGCGACCGCGTGCTGCTGCTGGAGAGCTGCACGCACAATGTCACCTGCGAGGACATCGGCCGCGTGAAACTGCCCGCAGCGCTGCGCAAGGCCACCGGCAAAGATCTGCGCTGCGAGGTCATCGGCGGCCAGTCGCCCCTACCCTACGACTTGAAGCAATACGCGCTTGTCATCCAATGCGGCGGCTGCGTCATTACCGCCCAACAGGTGAAGGCCCGTCTGCTACCGGCATTGGAGGCCGGCGTGCCGGTAAGCAACTACGGCCTCGCGCTGGCCTGGTGCGGCGGCATCTTCGAAAGAGCCACAAGAATATTTAATACTCCTTCATATTTTAAAAGATTGGGAAAGAAAGGCTGACGCATATAATTTCTTTTAAAATCTTTTCCAATCTGATTGAGAAATAGAATAAAACATGATAGACATCAACAAGAAACCGAATCTCTCGATAATCGTGGCGCAAGCCGAGAATCGCGCCATTGGGCTCAACGGCGATATGCCGTGGCACCTCTCGGGCGACCTCAAGCGCTTCAAGGCTTTGACTATGGGGCACCCCGTCGTCATGGGACGCCGCACCTGGGAGAGCCTGCCCAAGCGCCCACTCGTGGGGCGCCGCAATATTGTCTTCTCGCAGAGTGAAGACTTCTGTCCCGAAGGCGCTGAAGTGGTGCATAGCGTCAATGGCCTGTTCGATTTACTGCGCGACTGCGACGACGAGGTGTTCATCATCGGTGGTGGCCGCATCTACAATATGCTCATGCCATGTGTAAACCGTCTTTACGTCACCTGGGTGCACAAAGAGTTCCCCGAGGCCGATACCTTCTTTCCCATTATCGACCTCTCGAAATTCAACAAAATCAACGAAACCGAGTGCATGGTGGACGAGAAGAGCGGTCTGGAATTCAGCTACGCAGAATACGGCAGAAAAATAATGCCTGATTGCTTAAATGCGTAAATGCTTGAGTGACTTGCGCAAGCACACTTACACAATCAAACAATCAAACAATCAAGCAATCATGAATGTCACAATTGTTAATATAGGCGACGAGCTGCTGATAGGGCAGGTCGTCAACACCAACGCCTCGACGATGAGCCATATGCTCACCGCTGTGGGCATGGACGTGCGCCGCACCGTGGTGGTAGGCGACGTATATCAGGATATCTGGGACGCCGTCGACGAGGCGATGCAGGAGAGCGCCGCGGTGCTTGTCACCGGCGGCCTAGGTCCCACCAAGGACGACATCACCAAGAAACTGCTGTGTGAGTATTTCGACAGCGAACTGGTGGAAAGCGAGGTGGCGCTGGAGAACGTGCGCCGCATCTTCACGGCACGCGGCTATGAGCTGACACCCGTCAATCGTGCACAGGCGCTGGTGCCTAAATGCTGCGAGGTACTCAACAACGACCTCGGTACCGCACCCTGCATGTGGTTCGCTAACGACGGGAAAGTACTCGTGTCGCTGCCCGGCGTGCCCTTCGAGATGGAGTGGCTGATGAAGAACCGAGTGATACCCAAACTGCAGGAGACCTTCAAGACCGATATAATCACCACCAAGAACATACTGACGCAGGGCATTGGCGAGAGTTTCCTGAGCGACCTCATCGAGCCGTGGGAGCTGTCGCTGCCCGCGAACATCAAGTTAGCCTACCTGCCTGTGGCGGGCCTCACCAAGCTGCGCCTTACTGCCCACTTCCCTATAGGAACTATAGATACTATAGGAACTATAGAAAAACTCCTGCCGGAGCTTTACAAGATAGCCGGCAAGTATATCGTCGGCGAAGACTGCGAGACCCTTGCCGAGCTGGTGCACAAGACCCTCGTCGAGCGCGGCCTGACGCTGGCCACCGCCGAAAGTTGCACGGGCGGCAACATCGCACGCCTACTCACGGCTCAGGCCGGTGCATCGGCTTATTTCCGCGGCGGCGTCATCGCCTACAGCAACGAGGTGAAAGAATGCGTCCTCGGCGTGAAACACAGCACTTTGGAGGCCCACGGAGCCGTGAGCGAGGAGACCGTCCGCGAAATGGTCGAGGGTGTCAGGGAGCGCCTCGGTGCCGACCTGGCCATCGCCACCACCGGCATCGCCGGCCCCGACGGCGGCACACCGGAGAAGCCCGTAGGCACCGTGTGGATTGCCGTCGCCAGTGCCACTCGCACCGAAGCCAAACTGCTGCAATTCGGTGCAAACCGCCGCCAGCAGAACATCGACCGCAGCACCAACCAAGCGTTCGCAATGTTAATAAGACTGATATGCCAAAAGCTCTAATCACCATACTGCTACTGATTGTCAGCAACGTCTTCATGACCTTCGCCTGGTACGGCAACCTCAAGCTCACCGAGATGAAGATCAACACCAGCTGGCCCCTCATCCTCATCATCCTCACCTCGTGGGGCGTGGCCTTCTTCGAGTACTCATTCATGATACCCGCCAACCGCATAGGCAGCCAGATCAACGGCGGTCCATTCTCGCTGATGCAACTGAAGATATTGGCTGAGTGCATCTCGCTGACCGTCTTCACCGTCATCGTGGCAACGGTCTTCAAGAGTGAGCCCATCCGTTGGAACCACCTCGTCAGCTTCGTCTTTATCATCTTAGCGGTCGTCTTTGCCTTTATGAAAACCAAATAAAATGAAACGCCTATCCTTTCTTCTCCTACCATTTCTGCTGGCAGCATGCAGTTCATGGCCCAACACGTTGGAACTCACCGACTGGCAGTTCCACAATACCGGCCAATGGTATCCCGCCACGGTGCCGGGATTTGTACATACAGACCTGATGGCCAACGGCCTTATCCCCGACCCATACTACGGCACCAATGAGGACTCCGTGCAGTGGGTGCCCAATGTTATTTGGACCTACAAGACGGTTGTGGCTTCTGACCAACTACCCGAAGGCGACTCCCTTTGGCTGGTATTCGAAGGACTTGCAGGCGATGCTTTGATTTCCATCGGCAGTCCCAAGTACAACCGCGAAGAGCACAGCAATATGTTCAGCCGGTACGAGCGCCTCGTCACCCGCGACCAGTTTGGCGACAGCCTCACCATCTACGTCAGCTTCTATAATCCCAACGACAGTTCAAAACAATGGGCTTACAGCATCACACTCCCCGACCAGCGCGCCTTCTCCCGTATAGCGCCTTACCAACAGGGTTGGGATTGGGGACCGAAACTGATGACCTGCGGCATCTGGAAACCCGTCTACATTACTAACAAAAGACCTAGCATAACTAGTGCCACTAGTATTACTAGTCCCATTAGAGTGGAACTCCGCCAGGAACCCGACTCCATCGGTCAGTCTTTCACCTTCTACCGCGACGGCAAACCTATCTTCATCAAGGGTGCCAACTGGATTCCCGTGCACTCCTTCCCTGTGGACAACAAAGCCAATAGAGACCGCTACCGACACCTGCTCTGCTCCGCCAAGGAGGCAGGCTTCAACATGCTGCGCGTATGGGGCGGCGGCATCTACGAGCACGACTATTTCTTCGACCTCTGCGACTCGCTGGGCCTCATGGTATGGATGGACTTCAACTTCAGCTGCGCCCTCTACCCTTCCGACACCGCCTTCCTCTCCAACGTGAAGACCGAAGCCGAAGAGCAGGTGCGCCGCATCGCCCGTCACCCCTGCGTCGTCCTCTGGTGCGGCAACAACGAGGTGAAGAACGGCTGGGAAGACTGGGGCTGGCAGCAGCAGTACAACTGGACACCCGAACAAATCGCCCATCTGCAGCACGGCATCGACACCCTCTTCGGCGAGAAGGGCATCCTGGCGCAAGCCGTCAGCAAGTACGACCCCTTGCAGCGCCCCTACATCACCACCTCACCGCTCTACGGCTGGGGGCACCCCGAATGCGTCACCCACGGCGACAGCCACTACTGGGGTGTCTGGTGGGGCGAAGAACCCTTTGAGAAATATGCCGAGAAGACGGGCCGCTTCATGAGCGAGTACGGCTTCCAGAGCTACCCGCTCATCAGCACCATCCGCCGCTTCTGCCCCGACGACCAGCTCACCATCGACTCCCCCACCCTCCGCAACCACCAGAAGCACGGCCGCGGACGCGAGATTATCGACAAATCCATGCAGCAGTACTACGGCTTCGACAGCCGCACGCTGAACCTCGAGAACTACGCCTACGTCTCCCAACTCCTCCAAGCCTGGGGTGTTGGATATGGTATCTACTGCCATATAGTGGGTAGTGGACAGTGGGTAGTGGACAGCACAGTGGCAAATACTACACACTACACACTACACACTACACACTGTTCTGGCACCCTCTACTGGCAGCTCAACGATTGCTGGCCTGTGGCTTCATGGAGCAGCATCGACTACTATGGCAACTGGAAAGCTCTCCACTACCGCGCGCAGGCGCTCTTTGCCAACGATGTCGACCTCGACCGCTGGCAGCAGTATTACTCCGTCTATCCCAAAGACCGCACCTACCCCGAGCCCAAGTATAACATCAGCCAGGCCTGGCAGAGCGATGGCAGCCTCGTGGTAACTCTGAAAGCAAATACCGACCTCTACGACCTCTACATCGACACCGACCCGCACATCGACGGCCACTTCACCCGCAACTTCGTCGACCTCAAAGCAGGCGAGAAGCTCCGCACCATCCTTATCCCCGTCGACCCCAAAGCCGACGTAAGCAATGTAAAAATAAAGATAAAAACCTTGAACGAGTTATACCAATGAGAAAGAGCATACTTTTTATCTGTGGGCTTTTATTGACCGCCGCCACCCTCCACGCACAGAGTTATATCACATTGCAAGGCCGTGTGACCGACGGTAAAAACAAAGAGGGCGTGCCCTATACAGCCGTAGCGTTGAAGGGCACCTGTGTGGGTGTGCAGAGTAACGACATGGGAATATATAAGCTGAAACTGGAAAGCGGGAAGATAAAAAGCGGTGATTCTATCATCTTCTCAGCTATTGGTTATAAGAAAAAGACCGTCAGCGTGGCGCAGCTGAAGGGAAACGGAAACATCAGCCTCGAACCACACGCGCTAATGCTGCAAGAGGTGCAAGTGACGGGATACTCGTCACCTCAGGCCATTCTCGACGAGGCCGTACGCCGCATCCCCGAGAACTACCATATCGACACTACTGTGGGCACCTGGTTCCATCGCGACTGGCGTATGCTCGACGGCGAACTCTACCTCTTCGACGAGAGCGTCGTCGATATGCTGCGTTACGGTTACACCCACAACGACGCCAAGACCTACTACACCTTCAGCGACTACCGCCGTGAGATGGACGACAACTACAAGGCCGTGCGCAAGCACCGGCTGCTTATCCTCGACAGCCTCGCGGTGCGCATCGCCAGCGGCGACAACAAGAAAGCCATGGCCGACCTCAACTACAGCGACAACCAAGCCTTCTCCGACCCCGTGGCAACCCCGCGGGCATGCTTCGACATTGATGCCGACCATTCTACCAAACGGAAATTCGCACCCATACAAGAATACACCGATGCCGACGGCACCGACTATTGGATACTGAGCCACTATAGCGAAACAAGCAACCAGCACTTCAAGGGGCACTACACCCTCCGCATCCGACAGGACAACTTCGCCATCGTAGATATCACAGCCGAATACGACACCGGCCGCTACGACTTCAACCTCGGCATGTGGGCACTCCAACCGTGGAGCAGCTACACAGTACACTATAACCGGCAGTCGGAACACTACGAACTGCTCAACGGCCGCTACTGCCTCACCCACATAGTATATCAAAGCGACTACACCTACCGCTCGCATTGCAACTTTGGCTACGAGCTTACAGCCCCCGAACAGCGTTGGACAAAATGCACAGAATGGCTCCTCACCGACCTGCAGCCCGCCGACACCTCCTTCCTGCGCCTCAACGACGTGCAGGGTCACAAGAGCCGCAACATCGCCAAAGCCTTTGGCCAGAGCAGCTACGACGAGGACTTCTGGGAACAATACAACACTCTGCCCCTCGACGGCAATGTACAGGAAGCACTCAATAGGTTTTTCTCCAGTAACTCTGGTAATACAAGTGATAATACAAAAGCCCTCATCGCCGACGCCAGCTCCAAACAAGACAGATTGGATGCCCTTCGCTCTGCCAAAGACACCACCGCACTCACCTTGCCGCCCACCCCACGCTGGGCCTTCTACTACTACGGCGGCCTAGGCGGCAATCGGCTGGTGGGCTCCGACACCGCCACACGCTGTGGCTTCAGCCCGCAGCTGGGTCTCGGCACACACTTTCACCTCGGCGGACGCTTCTTCCTCGCCGCCGACCTTCAGTATGCCTGGATGACCAGCCGCACCGGCAACAACGGCCGCATCTCTACACACAACCTGACGGTGCCGCTGAATCTCCACTTTGACATCATAAAGCCCGAACCCCCACTTGACATACACGTTTATCTATCTGCTGGCGGCTGGGGCCGCTTCGCCTTCGCTGGCCGACTGGGCGACAACCGTGACGTGCTGGGCAACAGCATCGACCGCTGGGACTATGGCTTCTGCGCTGGCATCGGCATTGAGTATTCCCGACTCTTCTTTATCGAGTGGAACTCCTACTTCAGCCTGCACAACAGCATCCTCACCCCGGGTCAGCCCGAGATGTATCGCCGTAACGGCGCATTCACAATAGGAATTTTCTTCTGAAAAAAGCCGAAAACTACAACGGCAGGTAGATTACCTTCTTCGTCTCGAAGAACTCCTCTTCGAACCACTCGCTGATGTCCCAGGTCTTCACCTTATGGCGGAAGGTGAACAACTCGTTCTTCAGGTCGCCACCCTTAAGGTAGAGTATGCCGTTGCGCATATCGTGGTACTGCGACTTCGAGACTTTGCCCTTGACCCACGGCACAAACTCGCCCAGCGTGGTGACGGCACGCGAAACAATGAAGTCGTACTCGCCCTCCAGCTGCTCGGCCCTTATCTGCATAGCCTTCGCGTTAGTCAAGCCCACACGTTCAATGACATCGCTCACCACCTTTATCTTCTTACCAATCGAGTCTATCAGCGTGAAATGCGTCTCGGGGAACATAACGGCCAGCGGCACACCAGGGAATCCGCCACCGGTACCCACATCGAGCACCTCGGCCATAGGCTTGAACTGAATGACTTTGGCTATCGCCAGCGAGTGCAGCACATGGTGCTCATAGAAATGCTCCATGTCCTTGCGCGAGATAACGTTGATCTGCGCGTTCCACTCCTCGTATAAAGGCAACAGAGCGGCAAACTGCTCACGCTGCCGCTCCGTAAGATTTGGAAAATATTTCAGGATAATATCCATTACAAGTAAGCCTTCAGGTGCTTGCTCTTGCTGCTTGTCTTCAGGCGCTTGATGCCCTTCTCCTTTATCTGGCGCACACGCTCGCGGGTGAGGTTGAACTTCATGGCAATCTCGTCGAGGCTCAGCGGGTGAGGCAGGCCGATGCCGAAGTACATCTTGATGACCTCGCGCTCATATTCCGTCAGCGTCGACAGGCAACGCTCAATCTCCTGCGAGAGGCTCTCCTGCATCAGCTTGCTGTCCGTAGGAGGTGTGTCCTCGTTGGGCAGCACATCGACGAAGTTCACATCCTCGTCGCTGGCCAACGGAGCGTCGATGCTCACGTGGCGGCCGCTGATACCCATGATAGCCTTGATCTTGTCCTCAGGGATGTCGAGCATCTCGGCGAGCTCCTCCTCTGAAGGCGGACGCTCCAGCTGCTGCTCCAGTTTGCTGATTTCCTTCTTAAGCTTGTTGAGGGCACCCAACTGGTTGGAGGGCAGGCGCACGATGCGGCTGTTCTCGGCGATGGCCTGCAGGATGCTCTGGCGAATCCACCACACAGCATACGAGATGAACTTGAAGCCGCGCGTCTCGTCGAAGCGCTTGGCGGCCTTGATGAGGCCCACGTTGCCCTCGTTGATAAGGTCGGGCAGCGAGAGACCCTGGTTCTGGTACTGCTTGGCCACCGACACCACGAACCTCAGGTTCGCCTTCGTCAGACGCTCCAGCGCCGCCTGGTCGCCCTGCTTGATACGCTGCGCCAGCTGCACCTCCTGCTCGGGAGTCAGCAGTTCCTCGCTGCAGATATCCTGCAAGTATTTATCCAGCGACTTGATGTCACGGTTGGTAATCGAGTGGGTAATCTTCAGTTGTCTCATAGGCTATCTTCTTAAAAATCTCACCTTTCACCTCTCACTATTTCACCTTTTTTTACCTCCATAACGCAGAAAAAACAAAAATGTTTCATGCCCCCGAATATTTTTTTTGTTAAAATTACGGCGACTCTGCGGAAAATTATTCCCGAAATAGTGGTAATTTTGCACTCGAAAACAATAAAAGCGTCATAGCGACGTTCTTAAACCAGAAAATAGAAACAACAAAAAAGGTAAAAACAACATGAAAAAAATCAAAATCCTAATGGTAACGTTCGTCGGTGCCTTCTTGGCTCTGACAGCGACCTCGTGCAACAAAGAGGTGGCCATCGAAAGCACACACACCCGCGTGATGCAGCAGGAAGTCTACTGGGACCAGTGGCGCGACTTCGTCGACGGCGACGTGCAGTACAAATATGTTGCCTTCGACTGGGACGCCATCACCACCGATGTGCTCAACTACGGCAGTGTCGACGCCTTCGTCTACGAGACCGATGCCGACGGCATCCACCAGTGCCCCCTGCCCTATGTCTTCCCCATCAAGTACTTCGATGACGCAGGAGTGCCCTTCTTCGTGCCCACCAACCTCCGCTACATCCTCGAGCCCGGCAAGATCACCTTCATCCGCGAAGACCTCGACGGCGGCGAAGTGACCGGTATGGAGAACACCGCTCCCCTCACCTTCCGCGCCGTTGCCACCGTGCCGGTGCAGTACGTGCTTGATTAATTGCGACCGACAATAACAAGAAAGGCTGACCAATTCGGTCAGCCTTTTCTGTTTATTGCTTGTTGCGTTTGTACGCCTTCATGGTGTTCTGCAGCAGGCTCACTATCGTCAAGGGGCCCACGCCGCCGGGCACCGGAGTCACCCAGCTGCACTTGGCGTCGACCTCCGAATGCTTCACATCGCCTATGATGCGGTAGCCGCTCTTGCGCGAGGCATCCTCCACACGGTGGATTCCCACGTCGACAACCACAGCGCCTTCCTTCACCATATCGGCGGTGACGAACTCGGGTTTGCCGATGGCCACCACCAGTATGTCGGCCTGGCGGGTCAGCTCCGCGAGGTTCTGCGTCTTACTGTGGCACATGGTCACCGTGCAGTCGACACCCTTGCGGCTCAGCAGGTTGGCCACTGGAGTGCCAACGATGTTCGAGCGGCCCAACACCACACAATGCTTGCCCTTGGTTTCTATACTATAGCGTTGCAACAGGGTGCAGATACCCATCGGGGTGGCGGGCACGAAGCACTCCTCGCCGAGCACCATGCGGCCGACGTTCACCGGCGTGAAGCCGTCGACGTCCTTGTCGGGCGAGATGGCGTTGATCACCTTCTGCTCGTCGATATGCTTGGGCAACGGCAGCTGCACGATGAAGCCGTCGATGTCGGGGTCGTTGTTCAGGAACTCCACCGTCTCCAGCAGTTGCTTCTCGGTGGTCGTCTCGCTCATGCGGTACACACTCGAGGTGAAGCCCACCTCGTGGCTCGACTTCTCCTTGTTGGCCACATAAGTCATACTGGCACCGTCGGTGCCCACAATTACAGCTGCCAGATGCGGCGCACGCTTGCCCTGCTGGGTCATCGCACGCACCTCATTGGCTATCTCGTCCTTGATTTGCAAAGCCGTCGCCTTGCCGTCCAATAACTGTACCATATATTATTTTCTTTTTTATCTTCTCTTCCTCATCGGCAGCTTCCCGCCGTTCTTGCTCACCATCTTCATCATCTTCCTCGTGTCGTCGAACTGCTTCAGGAAGCGGTTCAGCTCCTGTATCGAGCGGCCGCTGCCGGCGGCTATGCGCTGCTTGCGGCTGCCGTTGAGGCAGCTGGGGTTCTGCCGCTCGTAGGGCGTCATCGAACCTATCATAGCCTCTATCGGCTTGAAGGCGTCGTCGCTGATCTCCACATTCTTCGTCAGCTTGTCCATACCGGGGATCATACCCACGAGGTCTTTCATCGAACCCATCTTCTTGATCTGCGCCACCTGGCTCAGGAAGTCCTCGAAGTTGTACTCGTTGTGCAGCAGCTTCTTGGAAATCTTCCTCGCCTCGGCCTCGTCGTACTGCTCCTGGGCCCTCTCCACAAGACTCACCACATCGCCCATGCCGAGGATGCGGTTGGCCATACGGTCGGGGTGGAACACGTCGAGGGCGTCCATCTTCTCGCCGATGCCGACGAACTTGATGGGCTTCTGCACCGTATAGCGTATCGTGAGGGCGGCACCGCCGCGGGTGTCGCCGTCGAGCTTTGTCAGCACCACGCCGTCGAAGTCCAGCCTGTCGTTGAAGGCCTTAGCGGTGTTCACGGCATCCTGGCCGGTCATCGAGTCGACCACGAAGAGGGTCTCCTGCGGCTGCAACTCGCGCTTGAGGGCCGCAATCTCGTTCATCATCTCCTCGTCCACTGCCAGTCGGCCGGCGGTATCGACGATGACAACGTTCACACCCTTCAGCTTGGCCTCCTTCACGGCGTTCTGCGCTATCTGCACGGGGTTCTTCGAACCTTCCTCGGTGTACACCGGCACGCCTATCTGCTCGCCGAGCGTCTGCAGCTGCGAGATAGCGGCGGGACGGTAGACGTCGCCGGCCACAAGCATCACATTCTTGGCCTTCTTGCTCTTCAGCATGTTGGCCAGCTTGGCGCTGAAGGTGGTCTTACCGGAACCCTGCAAGCCGGCGATGAGCACCACCGCAGGCTGCCCTTTGATGTTGATGTCCACAGCCTCCGAGCCCATCAGCTTGGTAAGCTCCTCGTGGACAATCTTCACCATCATCTGGCCGGGTTCCACACTCGTGATGACGTTGCGTCCCAAAGCCTCAGCCTTCACCCTGTCGGTGAACTCTTTGGCTATGGGATAGCTCACGTCGGCGTCCAAGAGGGCCTTGCGCACCTCCTTGACGGTCTCCGCCACATTGATATCGGTAATCGACCCCTTGCCGCGCAAGGTGTGTAACGCTTTCTCTATCTTGCTACTAAGGTTCTCAAACATAATCTGCACTACATAATTTAGCGCTGCAAAGATAGCAAAAAATTCCGACTCGGCAAAATGATATTTTGTTATCGGCTGAAGTCGCCGCGGTCGACGGGTATCTCCATCCCTATGGCCTCCATCCTGAGGCGTATGTCGGCCAGGCTCTCGGCGGCCTCGCTGCCGGTGGAGAGCTTGTTGTTGTAGATGCTGTAGAGGGCGCGCGTGTCCTGCGGCGAGAGGTTGGGCATCACCACGTTGGCGCCGGCCATCACGGCGCGCTCGCGACCCGTGGGGTGCAGGGTGCCGAGGGCTGTGGTGGCGGGCAGCAGCACACGGGGGTGCATGATGCGTATGATGGCCAGCAGGCGCAGGGTGAGCTCCACGCTGCCGGCGGGCTTGTTCTCGAAGGGGGTGCCGGCGGCGGGGATGAAGGGACCTATGCCCACCATCTCGGGGCGGAAGTCCTCGATGAACTGCAGGTCTTTCTTCAAGGTATCTATCGTCTGGAAGGGCGACCCCACCATGAAGCCCGCTCCCACCTGGAAGCCCAGCTCGCGCAGGTCGCGCAGGCATTGCATGCGGTGGTCGAAGCTCATCTCCTCGGGATGCAGACGGCCGTAGTGCACGGCGTCGGCGGTCTCGTGGCGCAGCAGGTAGCGGTCGGCGCCGGCCTCGCGCAGCCTTTGGAAACTCTCGCGTCCGCGCTCGCCCAGCGAGAGGGTGACGGCGCAGTCGGGATGCTCGCGCTTGATAGTCGCCACGATGTCGCACACCACCTCATCGGTGAACCAGGCATCCTCGCCGCCCTGCAGCACGAAGGTGCGGAAGCCCAGCTCGTGGCCCGTACGGCAGCAGTCGAGGATCTGCTCCTTCGTCAATCGGTAGCGGCGGCATTGCACAT
Organism: Bacteroidales bacterium; assembly: GCA_045222795.1. GTDB lineage: Bacteria > Bacteroidota > Bacteroidia > Bacteroidales > P3 > Colimorpha. The sequence continues at coordinate 9,949 of JBGUZF010000085.1, read as the reverse complement.
CCCTTCTTATGCCGCAGTAGAGGCAATTGTTGCGGCAATGGTTGGTGATCTCTATGAGGCCGCGGATGAAGACGCGATGCCCGTATACCTCGTCGCGCACACGACGGGCTTCGGCGAAAAGCTCGTCGACAGCCTGCGGGTCACTCGTCGTCAATAGATATTCAACATCCACCTTCTCCATAACCACTAACCATTAACCTTTAATCTTTAACCATTAACCATTAACCATTAACCATTACTTAATCACAAACTCATACACCGAGTCGCGCTCCACATCCTGGTAGACGGGCAGTATCTTGATATGCGTGCCGCGCTCGAGGTTGATGGGACCCAGGTAGATGGCGCTCTCACGCGTCGGGGTGCTCATATCGGTGGTGTAGAAGATGTATGTGTTGGGCACCTCGGTGGTGATGGCTATGTTCATCGTGTGGTCGTCGACGCGGCGGGCGGTGAACTGCGGCGTGAAGTTGCCGTCGCAGTAGTTGTAGCCCTTGGCGGCGAGGCGGTCCTTCTGCGTCTCCACCTTGCGGCGGAAGTGGTTCCAGTCTTTCTTCTCGCGTTGACTCCAGAGGCATTCGCTGGTGGCCAGCATACGCGGCAGCAGCATGTATTCGGCATGCGAGGGGGTGTTGATGTACTCCGTCCAGAGGTTGCATTGTCCGCCCATGATGTTGGCCTCCACATGGCTGTTGATGCCCGCCGGCGCGGGTTCGAACTCATAGGCTTTCTTCAGCGTCACCAAGCCGCCTATGGAGGCCGGCTGGTAGCGCGGGTCGGCCTGGTAGTAGTCGAAATAGCAGTAGTCGGTAGGACACATGACGACCTTGAAGCCGTCGCGCGCAGCGTCCATTCCCGGCTGCTGGCCGCGCCACGAGAGCACCACGTCGTCCTTGCTCCACATGCCGTTCTCGCTCACCTCGTCCCACCCTATCGCCGTGCGGCCGCGCTGGTGCAGGTGCTCCTCGATCTTGGCCATGAACCACCCCTGCAGCTGCTCCTCGTCCTCGAGGTGCTCCTGCTTGATGCGGCGCTGGCAGCGCGCACACTGCTCCCAGTTGTCCTTCACGGCTTCGTCGCCGCCGATATGTATATATTTCGACGGGAAGATGTCGCACACCTCGTCGAGCACGGCATACATCAGCGCCAGCGACGAGTCGTTGCCGGCACAGAGGATGGCCTTCGGCGGCCAGTAGGGCCCTATGGCCACCTCGTAGGGGTAGTCGTCGCATGCCAGCTCGGGATAGGCGGCGAGGATGGCCGACGAATGGCCGGGCATCTCCACCTCGGGGATCACCTCGATGCCGCGCACGGCGGCATACTCCACTATCTCCGCCAGCTCCTCGCGGGTGTAGAAACCGCCATAGGTGGCGCGCTCGCCCTCATGCGGAGGCGTGGCCTTGCCCCACGGCTCGTTGTCGCGATCCACACGCCACGACCCTACGGTGTTGAGCCTTGGATATGCCTCGCTAGGCAGGCGCCAGCCGTGGTCGTCGGTGAGGTGGAAATGGAACTTGTTCATCTTGTAGGCAGCCATCACATCGAGGTAGTGCTTGACGAACTTCACGGGGAAGAAATGACGGCATACGTCGAGGTGCACGCCGCGCCAGCTGTAGCGCGGAGCGTCGAGGATGGTGCATTCGGGTATCGTGATGCTGCTGTACACACTCTTGCTGATGTCCGCAGGCAGTATCTGTATCAGCGTCTGGTAGGCGTAGAAAAGCCCCACCTCGGTGTTGGCCGACAGGCGGATGCCCGAGGGACGCACCTCGAGCACATAGCCCTCGTCGCCTATCTCGGTGTTCACGGTGTCGTAGATAATCAGGTCGATGTCGCTCACGTCAGCCGACGACACCAGGCGCGGCCGCAGGTGCCCCTGGCGCAGCGACTTCATGATATACTTCACCGTCTCCGAGTTCTGCCCCACTCCCGACACCGAGATCTTGGGACTCCCCTTGATGGTGTACGAACCCTCTTTCTGCAACGTGAACAAAGGCTCGGGAACGACGGTGAGCTCCGTCACCTGCGCCCGGCGGCCACAGCCGGCGACGACCACCGCAGCCATTATTATAAGTATTATCTTTTTCATACTGCTATTAACTCCGAACCCACATTTTTATTGTGTAAATACAATAAAAACACCCTCACGGCGTTACAAGTGTATGCCAAATCTGAAAAAACTCCTCTCCGACTCCGTCATCTACGGTCTCAGCAGCATCGTGGGCAGGTTCCTCAACTACCTGCTCGTCCCCGTCTACACCTACCACATGAGCGCCGCCTCGGGCGGCTACGGCGTCGTCACCAACGTCTACGCCTACACGGCCCTCCTCCTCGTCATCCTCACCTTCGGCATGGAGACCACCTTCTTCTACTACGCCAACCGCGAAGGTATGGACAAGCGCCGCGTCTTCACCACAGCCCTCGGCGCCGTGGGAACGGTGGCGGCCCTGTTCGTCCTCCTCGTCATGCTCTTCATCGGCCCCGTCAGCTCGGCTATGGGCTACCCCGACCACCCCGAATACCTGCGCGTGATGGCCTGTGTCGTGGCCCTCGACGCCTTCCAGGCCATCCTCTTCGCACGCCTCCGCCAACAGGGCAAGGCGTGGAAGTTCTTCGGCCTCAAGACAGCCTTCATCGTCCTCAGCGTACTCCTCACCCTCTTCGTCTTCCTCGTGGCGCCCCACTGGAGCCACCTCCCCTGGATGCAATGGTACGACGAAGCCAACCAGGTAAGCTATATCTTCTACATCAACCTCTTCTGCACCGCCGTCATCACCCTCGGCTTCATCCGCGAACTGCGCGACTTTCACTTCTCACTTTTCACTTTCCCCTTGCTCAAGCAGATGCTCCAATACGCCTGGCCCCTGCTGGTGTTCGGCATCGTGGGCATCTTCAACCAGGTGGCCGACAAGATACTGCTTCCCATCCTGCTGCCCGGCGAAGAGGGACGCGTGCAGCTAGGCATCTACGGCGCCTGCGTCAAGATAGCCATGCTCATGGCCCTCATCACCCAAGCCTTCCGTTACGCCTACGAGCCGTTTGTATTCGGAGGTCAACGCGACAAAGATAGCAAGGAGACTCAGGCTCAGGCCACCAAATACTTCATCCTCTTCACCCTCCTGGCCTTCCTCGCCGTCATGTGCTACATCGACCTCTTCCAGTACTTCGTGGGCGCCGACTACCGCGAAGCGCTGCCCGCCGTGCCCATCGTCATGATGGCCGAGATATTCATGGGCATCTACTTCAACCTCTCCTTTTGGTACAAACTCAACGGACAGACCTGGTGGGGCGCCGTCATGAGCGCCATAGGTTGCGCCGCCCTCGTGGCCGTCAACATCATCTTCGTCCCGCGCATCGGCTATATGGCCTGCGCCTGGGGCGGCCTCGTCGGCTACGGCATCTGCGTCCTGCTGAGCTACTTCATCGGCCAGCGCAAGAACCCCGTCCCCTACCCCGTCGCCACAATCCTCGCCTATATGGCCCTCGCCCTGCTCCTCTACGGCGCCACAGTCCTGGTCCACCCCGCGGCCCTCTGGCTGCGCCTCGCGTGGAACACCTTCCTACTCCTCGTCTATGTCGCCGCCGTCCTCTACGGCGAACGCGCCCTCGTCGGGCAAGTCATCAACCGCCTCAAACACCGCAGACAATGAAACGTTCCTCATTCCTCATTGCAGCAGCATCCCTCCTGCTGCTGGCAACCTCCTGCCACAAGACCTGCACCTGTGTCGAGATGAACGGCAGCGAGCGCACCTTCACCCGCGAAGAAGTCGAGGCTGCCAACGGCGGCTCCTGCGACGATATGGTATATATGTTCAACCAGGAAGCCTCCGGCGCCTGGCTCCGCTTCTACTCCGTCTGCTCATGGGATTAGCCTGCCGCCTCTGCCCCCGCGCCTGCGGCGCCGACCGCAGCAACGATAAAGGCTTCTGCGGCGCCCCCGACGACCTCGAGGTAGCCTCCGTATGCCTCCACCGCGGCGAAGAGCCGCCCCTCAACCCCATCGTCAACGTCTTCTTCGCCCACTGCAACCTCCAATGCATCTACTGCCAGAACTACCAGATCAGCGGTAAAGGTGAAAGTTTAAAGGTTAAAGGTGAAAGGTATTCCGCCGACCAACTCGCCGACCGCATCATTCAAACATTCAAGCATTCAGGCAATCAAGCATTCCTCGTTGGTTTCGTCACCGCCGCCCACTACGCCCACCGCATCCCCCAAATCATCGACGCCATCCGCCAAAAACTATCCACTACCCACTATCCACTACCCACTTTCGTCTACAACTCCTCCGGCTACGAGAGTGTCGACACCCTCCGCTCCCTCGAAGGCCTCATCGACATCTACCTGCCCGACTACAAATACGCCGACCCCGCCCTCGCCGCCGCCTACAGCCACGCGCCCGACTACCCCGAGGTAGCCCTCGACGCACTCCGCGAGATGATACGCCAGGTAGGCATAGGCCTCAAAGTCGACGACCAGGGCCAGGCCTACCGCGGACTCATCGTCCGCCACCTCGTCCTCCCCGGCCATGTCGACAACTCCCTCCAAACCCTCGACCGCCTCGCCCAACTATCCACTACCCACTACCCACTACCCACTACCCGCTCCCCTCTCCACCTCTCCCTCATGGCCCAATACTATCCTCCCCGTCCGGGCCTCCCGGCGCCCCTCGACCGCTGTCTCACCCCCGACGAATACAACCGCGTCGTCGACCGCGCCGTAGAGCTGGGCCTCACCGCCGGCTGGATACAGGAACTCAACGCCAACGACAACTACCGCCCCGACTTCTCCAAATCAAACCCCTTCGAACCCACAAATCCAAGCAACTAGCCCCCAACGCCAGGCGCAGCCGCCGGCGAAAGTTGTCTTAGTTGTTTGAGTTGTCTTTAAGAAAGAAGAACCCGCAGTCGTTCAATTCGAGTAATTAGCCAAGAATTCGAGTAATAAATAGAGTAGACAAGAAAATTCGCTTAATTCTTTAAATTCGCCGTTTCAATTAATTCGAGTAATTATTAGACAAATTCGAGTAATTAATCTAGTGTAGACAAGAAAAATTCGTTCAATTCGTTAAATTCGCCGTTTCAATTAATTAGAGTAATTCGCCGTTTAATTTCACCTTTCACCTGAGATGAAAAAAACCAAATACACCCTCGACGACGTCGACCTCGACGACGACCTCGACCTCGCCTACCTCCTCTTCCGCTCCCAGGATGCCGGCTACCTCTTCGTCGACAACCTCAACCACCTCTACCGTCTCGCCCTCCGCCGCATCGACGACATGCCCTTCCCGCCGCCCACTCCCGAGACCCGCGAGCTCTACAAGCAGGCCAATCCGCCTACCACCCCCTACCCCTTCTACACCTACTCCGACCCCGTAGCACATCTGAACTATTTCCTCATTGAGAAACCCTCCGCCGCCGCGCCCTCCGGCGCCTGGCAGCCCTCCGACAAGCTCCTCATCATCAAAGGCGAGGGCGCACCCCTCGAAGCCGAGAGCATCTACGACGACTTCACCGCCCCCAAGCGGCCCGACCCCGACGACCTCCTCGCCCTACAGCATGCCGAGCTGCGCGACCAGATGATCCGCGAGTTCACCGTCGTCAACCTCCTCGACTTCTCCGCGCCGGCTCCCGCCGCTCCCCGCGCCGCACGCGACCGCGTCACCCTCGAGCAGCATTGCAACCTCATCCTCTACTACATCGAGCACAGCCACCTCGACCTCCCCGACGCCGAACGCCAGTACCTCGCGGCCAAGAATAGACAAGAGACAGATGATGGTGTAATGCCTACGGCGAAATAATAACGGCTAATAAAGCCCCTTATGGCGGCTTGCGCTTTTTCTTGTTGACATTTATCGGGGTGCTGTGAGGAAAGGCCTCGCTGTAGGCAGCATCTAGAGCCTTCAGGTCCACCTTCCTCATGCCTATGCCCAACTTCACGGCCACCAAAGCCCGCCAGTATGTCATCCATGGAGACCGTGGCGAACCCAAAAGCATCGCCCTCGACCGGAAACTGGTGGAGGATCGGTCGGGGTTGATAATGGGAAGATGAAAAAAGGGGCAGCCTGGTGTGCCGTCGGCTCTGCCGACTGGCATCGCCTGCGTGGCGTGCCTGCGAACACCTTAAAGGAAGAAACACCGTAGTGAGCAACACCTTTAAATTGAACCAATGAAGTGAGCAACTCGTGGCCGCCCCGCTTCACATTAATATGTCCATTTTATTCCTCAAAGCAGGCGTGTGACAGGTGCCTGTTCCCTGTCACACCAATTTGATATTTCCATGACGATAATTTTTAAACCACGATAATAGCTCCACGCTAAATTTATTATTCAACAAACGATCCTATTTCTATGAGGTTCCCATCAGGGTCGGCAACGTAACATGTGCGCTGTCCCCAAGGTTCAGTAGTCGGAGGAAGTACGGACTTTGCGCCATTGTTAAGAGCATTCCGATACTCTTTGTCAACATCGGCGAAAGTTGGTACATCGAAGCTCAATTCTATTGTTCCATTTAGCCCTTCAGGATATCGGAATTTCTTTGAGACCATCTGCTCAAATGCACTACGTGGGAAGAGAATGATTCTATTGTCGCCAAGGAACATCTCTACATTTGGCTGTACGCCATCCCATGAAGTGGTAAAACCAAAGGTTTTCGTATAGAAATCAACGGTAGCCTTATTGCTGTTTGTAAACAGTCCAACGGTGTTGAACGTAAATCGGGGTTGGGAAGTTATTTCTTTCATTAGTATATCTTTTATTGTCTGCCCCAAACAATTTGAGGCAGACAATGATTGATTACTCGATTGGTATCTGAATGACTGAAAGCCATTTCTCAGGGTCTTCCTGGTTCCAGGCTCCATCAATATAGCTGGTACGAGGTTGCCCTGCAACCTTGTAGCCTTGCTCCTCCATGTAGCGGAAGGCCTCGGTGTACGACTCGTAGAAACGCTCGTAAGGACCGACATGCTTCATGCAGAGAGCTTTGGGAACAGCAGGCAGACGCTTGAACTGGATGATGGCGCTATCTGTGCCCATCTCCTCCACCTGCTCACAATATTCGATGTCGATATCGGTGGGCGTGTACTCTTTGTTGTGCTCTACGGTGAAGCAGTAGCCCGGAGGCGGACACTTGCAGCCGAGCCGCTGCATCTCAGGCCCGATCTTCTCGTAGCACATTGGGCCGAGGGCCGCATAGTTGGGGATGACTTCGCGATGGCTGGCCACGATGATTTCGGGCAGCGATTGAATAGTGAATTTCTCCATTGTGTTGAGTTTTTTACGGGAGTCTCTCCACTTCTGCAGTTGGTCGCGCCGCCGCACCAATGAGCGCAGCAGGCTTTCCGTCTCCTGGATTTTGGCCGACAGCATGTCTGGGTCGGGAATGTGTGACTCGTCATCGTACAGGTCCTTGATTTCCTCCAACGAGAAGCCGAGCCGCTTGAGGTCGAGGATGTCGTTCATGCGCTGCATCTGCTCGATTCCGTAGTAGCGGTAGCCCGTCCATTCGTCCACCTGCTGCGGCGACAGAAGGCCCTTCTGTTCGTAGTGGCGCAGAGTCTTGACCGTCACCTGCATCAGTTTCGAGAACTCTCCAATTGTTAATAATTGTTTGTTACTCATAGTTGTACAACCTTAATGCTTATCGATTAGCGGATGCAAAGTTAAGGCATGACCCAAGGTACGAGTCAAGCACTTTATGATTTTTTAACATGATTTACTGCTTCAGGAATTCTTTGAGCTTCTGGTTGAACGTGTCCGACTGCTCCATGTGTATGAAGTGGCCGCAGGTGGTCAGCTCGGTGTAATCGAGGTTGGGGTAGAGTGCCTGCATCTTCTGCTCGTTGTCGGGGTCGAGGCCGCTGTTCTGCGTGCAGATAACCATTACGGGGCAGGTCAGCTGTGTGTTAGGCCACCACTGCCGCTCCACGAGGTGCCGCATGGTGCTGGAGGCCACATATTGCGGCGTCTCGGGCATCACAGACATCGCATAGTCGGTCACCCATTGCGGTGTCTCCTTGCCGGCGAGCGATGAGACGAATCCCTTAATCACCTCGCGACAGTCGGGGCCGTCGAAGGCGTGGCCAAACTGGTTGACGGCCTCCACGTATTCGGGGGTCTCGGTGCCGTCGTAGAAGCAATAGACGCCGTCGACATCCACCAAGGCGCCGCCGTGGCCGGTGGTCATCAGCGTGTGACGACAGACCGGTGTACCAAGGCTGTGACCCACAAAGACAGCATCCTTGATGCCGTTGGCGTTCAGCACCTCGTCGATAGCATGGGCGAAGAAGTCGAGAGTGTATTCCACCTGCGGCTTGTCGCTCTTTCCGTAGCCGGGCAGGTCGATGAAGACGAGTTGCACTTCTTCGTCGCGGAAGGCCTCGAACTGCTTCTCCCAAGTGTTCATGTCGCACCCAAAGCCGTGTACGAAACAGAGTGTCTTTGCCTCTGTATTTGTATTCCAAATCTTGTAATGCACCCTGACGCTGTCGTCGATGGTGACATACTCCGACTTCACATCGCTGAGCGTCTGGGGATGGCGGCTGCAACCAAACAGCATTAGCGCAGCCAATAATAACAGGAAGTTTCTTTTCATAATAAAAGCCATATGGATATTGGGTTAATCATGATAATCACTGTCTTTCCATTCAAATTTCACCGTCTCTGGTACTAAGTACTTGCCTATCTTGTAGTCGATATTGGCTTTGTGGGCCTGGCAGAGCTGGTGGCACCGCTTCACGCGGTACATCTTGCCGTCCTTGACAAAGTGGGCGCCCGTCTGGTGGAAGCGGAACGGGATGTCTTTGGCGACACATTGCTCGCGGAGGGAAAGCACCCAGTCGTAGTGGCAGGGACGCGCCTCCACGCCCGACTCGCCACCCACCGACACCTCCTCTATCGTCTTGTCGAGATATGGTGTCAGGTCGATGGCGGAAATCAAGGGAGACACGATGATGCTCTTGTGACGGATGGGCAGCCGGAGGAAGATGGGCAGGCGATAGTCGGCCATCTCCTGGTTCTCCACCGTGCAGCCCACGATGACGTTCTCGTAGCCGTCGCCCCAATCGTCGGGCACGCACTCCATGAAGCGGTCGATGCGCTTGGTGAAGAAGTAGAACCAGAGGTCGCTCCGTTGTCGCATCATCTGCCAGCACTCCGGCCGCCAGGGGTCTGCGTCTTTCAACAAAAAATCAGATGTGAAGCAGGTGAAGACCAGCTTGCCGCTCGCTATCTTCCACGACTTATCGCGCTTGCGCTTGACGGGGAGGTTGAAGTTGGCCGTCCTGCGGCATTCGCTGCTCGAAACCTCGCTGCCATACATCTCGTCCTGCCGATAGACATAGCAGTACCTGCACCCGGGGCTAATCTTGGTGCACCCGTGCCACGGATTCCAGTCAGCGTATATATCCCAATGCTCGGACATGGGTATATTACTGTTTCATATTGAGGATCCTGTTGGCAATCTCTTCTGGATGGTCCACCAACAGTTGCCCATGATTCATTCCCGGAAAGACTTCAATGTGTGCATCAGGACAGAGCTTCAGCAAATGCCTGGCTTGAGGTTTGGCCACAAAAGCCTCCTTTGTGCCATACCAAAAATGGATGTCGGCACCTTGAATAGCCTCCAGTTTATGGGTATAGACATCCTTATATCCATCGCGGACAGCTTTTCCTTTGCCAGAAGGCCACACCTTCCTGCATTCGTCCAATAGTACACCGAAATAGTGGGAATGGAAAACCATCTTCCAGAAACCCGTCCAATGGTAGCAAGTCCAAACGTTCAGGCTTTGGTAGTATCGCAATGGGTTCACACTCCATTTTGGCAGAGGCAGCAACGGAGCAGCGTCCATGATGGCGTGGTCAATTACAACCTCATTCCGTTCCATGATTCGGGACAGGATTTTTCCACCCAAAGAAAGGCCGTATGCAACATCCAGATGACCGTTAAGGTTTTCCTG
>JBGUZF010000084.1:0-4302 GCA_045222795.1 Bacteroidales bacterium | reverse complement strand
TACTGCAGCATGTTCTCGCGGTCGAGCTGCTGGCGTTTCTCGTCGCCCTTGAAGCCTATGACGTTGCTGTTCAGGCGCGACGCTATGGCGCGTTCCACGCCGTCGAAGGCACCGCCGCAGATGAACAGTATGTTGCGGGTGTTTATCTTGATGAGTTTCTGCTCGGGGTGCTTGCGGCCACCCTCGGGGGGTACGTTGACTTCTGCACCTTCGAGCAGCTTCAGCAAGGCCTGTTGCACACCCTCACCACTCACGTCGCGCGTGATGCTGGGGTTCTCGCTCTTGCGGGCTATCTTGTCTATCTCGTCGATAAACACTATGCCGCGCTCACACGAGGCCACATCGTAGTTGGCGGCCTGCAGCAGGCGCACCAGCACGTTCTCCACATCGTCGCCCACATAGCCCGCCTCGGTCAGCGTGGTGGCGTCGGCAATGCAGAAGGGCACCTTCAGCAGCCGCGCTATGGTGCGCGCCAGCAGGGTCTTGCCCGTGCCCGTCTCGCCGACCATCACGATGTTCGACTTCTCAATCTCCACATCGTTCTTGTCACCATGCTCACTATTGTATTTCAGTCGCTTGTAGTGGTTATACACGGCCACCGACAGCACCTTCTTGGCATCGTCCTGACCGATGACATATTGGTCGAGGAAGGCCTTTATCTCCGCCGGCCGCGGTATGTCGTCCTGCTGCAGGGCGAAAGCCTGCGGGGAGCTCTTGCCGTGCTCGGCGAATATCTGTCCCGCCTGCCGTGCACAGTCAGCGCAGATATATCCGTTCAATCCGCTAAGCAGCATGCCGCTCTGCGACGCCGGACGGCCGCAGAACGAGCAGTGCTCTTCGTTGGTGGGTTTCTTGGACATTATAGTAGTTGGTTTTTAGAGGCGTCTTGCCTTATGAATATGAACAGCAGCATGGTGAACGCCAGCAGCGACGAGCCGCCGTAGCTGAAGAAGGGCAGCGGGATGCCGATGACGGGCACCAAGCCCAGCACCATACCTATGTTGACGAAGAGGTGTATGAACAGTATGCTGGCCACCGAGTAGCCGTAGAAACGCGAGAAGCGGCTCCGCTGCCGCTCGGCCATGCCTATCAGCCTCACCAGCAGCCACACGTATGCCGCCACCAGCAGCGACGCTCCCAGCCAGCCCCACTCCTCACCTACCGTGCAGAAGATAAAGTCGGTATGCTGCTCGGGGACGAAGTCGGCCTTGGTCACCGTACCGTGCAGGAAGCCCTTGCCTACGATGCCACCACTGCCTATGGCTATCTTCGACTGGTGCACGTTGTAGCCGGCGCCCTGCAGGTCTTCGCTCTTGCCCAGCAGCACGTCGATACGCTCGCGCTGGTGCGACTCGAGGACGTGGTTGAATACGAAATCGACCGAGAAGACGAACACCGCGCAGCAGGCCAGCACCGCAGCCACACGCCAGTAATCGCGCGCCGATCGCTTGTTGAGCCACACGAAGAGGTACAGTACCGCCAGCACCACCAGGATGCCCAGCAGTATGTATTTGTTCACCAGCAGCGCCAGCACAAAGAGCGCTATGGCCACCAGCCCAATTATCAGTATCACGCCCGACAGGCCCTCGCGGAACAGCGGGAAGACAAAGGCAGCAAACACCAGCGCCGACCCCGTGTCGTGCTGCAGGAATACCAGCACAGCCGGTATGCCTATGATTATCAGCGACGCCACCTTGGTGCGCGTCTGTTTCCAATCCACGTCGATGGCACTCATGTATTTGGCCAGCGCCAACGCCGTAGCAAACTTGGCGAACTCCGACGGCTGCAACTTGAAGGGGCCCAGGTTTATCCACGACGTGGCGCCCTTGGTGACTGTGGCTATGAACAGTGTCACCACCAGCAGCGCCAGCACGGCGCCATAGATTATATAGGCTGTATTCGAGAAGAAACGCGGCTCCGTGAGCACCACCACCAGGGCTATCACCGCAGCACCGATAATCCACACCAACTGCTTGCCGTGGAAGGTGTTGAAGTCGAACACCGAAGCCTGGCTCTCGCTATAGGTGGAGGAATAGATATTCGCCCATCCGAACACCACCAGGAAGGCCCACAGCCCCACAGTAACCCAGTCTATTTTCAGTTTCTCCTGATACATCTCACTTCTTCTTCTTTGTAACTCGATACAGCGGCAGTTTCTGGCAGGGTTCCACTTCCTTGTAGTACTTCTCCACATCCTTGCGCTTCACCTCGCCGTTGCAGTATTTCTCGGCCAGCAGGCCGGCAATGGGCGCCGCCCAGGTGCCGCCGCCGCCGCGCGCGTTCTCCACATAAACCGCTATGGCTATCTTGGGGTCGTTCTTCGGCGCGAAGCAGATGAACACCGAGTGGTCCTCGCCGTAGTTCTGCGCCGTACCCGTCTTGCCACACACGTCCAAACCCTCCACACGCGCCCTGCGCGCCGTGCCGCCAGCCACATGCACCACGTCGTACATGCCGTCGGCGGCTATCTCGAACAACTCGCGCCTAATGCCTGTCTCGTGACGCTCGAGGTATTTCTCGTTGCGCACCGAATCGGGACCGTAGAAGCGCACCACATGCGGCGTGATGTAGTAGCCGCGGTTGGCCACGATAGCCGCCAGATTGGCCATCTGTATGGGCACCACCGTCACCTCGCCCTGCCCTATGGAGTTCGAGTAGATGGTCGAGAAAGCCCACCGTTCCTTGCCGTACCAGCGGTTGTAGTAGGCCGTGTCGGGGATGTTGCCCTTCGACAAGCCGGTCTTCGGCAGGTCGATGTCGAGCTTCTGTCCGAAGCCAAAGCGCATCATATAGTCGTGCCACACCGTCAATCCGTACTGCGAGTCTTTGTATATATTCTTGTACTTACCCTGCTGTATCACACGGCGGTAGACCTGGTAGAAATAGGGGTTGCAGCTCATCTTGATGGCCTCGCGCACACAGGTCGCCGACGGATGGTTGTGGCAGCCCACGAGGCTCTTGTCGCACACAAAGCCGCTTCCGGGGGTGATGACGCCGAGGTCCAATGCCGTCATGGCCTGCGCCACCTTGAAGATACTTCCCGGCGGGTACTGTCCCATCAGGGCGCGGTTGAGCATGGGCTTCGCTATGTCGGCGTTCAGCTTCTTGTAGTTCTCGCCGCGTATACGGCCCACCAGCAGGTTGGGGTCGTAGGTCGGCGCACTCACCATCGCCAGCACCTCGCCCGTCGAGGGCTCCAGCGCCACCACACAGCCACGCTTGTTGGCCATCAGCTCTTCGGCATACTGCTGCAGGTCGGCGTCGAGCGTGGTGTAGAGGTTGCAGCCCTCCTGCGGCAGAGTGTCGAAGGCGCCGTTCTGGTAGGGTCCTATCTCGCGGTTGTGCACGTCCACATGCATCACCTTCTTGCCTTTCACACCGCGCACAACCTCCTCGTAGCTCTTCTCCAACCCGCTCTTGCCTATGTAGTCGCCCTGCTTGTAGTATGGGTCGCGGTCCAAGTCGGCCTGGTCCACCTCGCCCACATACCCCAGCACCTGCGCCGCTATCGGGCGGTCATAGATCCTCAGCGTCCTCTGCGAGATATAGAAACCCTTGAAACGGAACATCTTGTTCTCGAACTTCGCATACTCCTCCTTCGACACCTGCTTCATGAATATCGAAGCCGAATAAGGCGAATACTTGCGGGCCTTCGCCATGCGTTCGTCGAAGTCGGCGCGCGTGATGCCCAGGCTCTCACAGAAATAGTTGGTATCCAAGTCCTTCACCATGCGCGGTATCACCATCAGGTCGTACACCGCCTCGTTGTGCACCAGCAACTCACCGTGGCGGTCATAGATGAAGCCACGCGCAGGATACTGCGTCACGTTCCTCAGCGACTGCCTCTTAGCCAGTTCCCGGTACTCGGGGTCGAACAGCTGCAGCATGGCCAGGCGTCCTATGAAGATGACACCCACCACGATGAAGATAGCCTTCACCACACGGCTCCTGTCTGAATACTTGTCCGACATAATTTTTATTTAACGCCGTTTCACCCTCCTTATTGCCCACCCCCGCACTTTTTTGTACAAAACCCCATCACATACGGATCACATACGGATCACTTCCGACTCACTTCCGTCCCCCACCCCACATCATCCATCTTACATCTTCCATCAAACATCATCCCATGCCAAAGTGCTAAAAAAACAAAAAAAGATACTTTTTTATTCATATATTAAAAAAAAGGTGTATCTTTGCACCCGAATTCATGTCGAACTAAACACTAAATTATCGAAGCACAGCTATCAGTTTTAATCCTTAAAATCAAAAGGAAATGACGGACGTAAAGACCAGACAACT
>JBGUZF010000083.1:0-13503 GCA_045222795.1 Bacteroidales bacterium | reverse complement strand
GTATGGGTCGGATGGCGTAGGTTGGAGAGGCTCGGGCTCTTCGGTCAGACGGACACTCAACGTGGTGTGGTACATCACGTTGCGGCGGCGGCAGTCAATACTGCGACGCACCACCGCAATATCAGCAATGTCACCCTCAACGACGCCTATGGCACGTGCCACAGCCCGCAGACGTTCGTCGGGTTGATGGTACTGCTCAGGGTTGAGGTCTATGTCCACAATCTTCATCGTATGCTCATAACGCCGATTCGTCTTTTTTAGTATTTCCGTGACAGAAGTTAATGGGGCGAAAGTGAGACTTAGGTGAGACTTAGGTGAGACCTACGTGAGACCTGCCGCACATCCGCGTTAGGAATATTTAACAAATAATTATTACATATAGCACAATAATTGGAATTTAGAGGCGTTATAAAGTCGCCATGTAAAGTGTTAAAATGTGGCAACTGAACTGAAGATAAACAAAAAAAGATAAAAAAAATGAAGAAAATTCTATTGGCATTTGGTCTGATGACCTTTATGGTAGCCTTCTCGGCCTGCCACCAGAAAGAACTCGAAATGCAGAAAGCCACCATCGACTCGCTGCAGGAAGTGGTCAACGCAAAGGACACCGAGATTGACGACCTGTTCCAGATGTTGAACGAAATCGAGGGCAACCTCTCCATGATCAACTCGAAGTATTCGAGCGTTCAGGAGATGCGCCGCAACGACACCGAGGGCAACTACAACCACAAACAGCAAATTGCCGACCAGATGAGCTCCATCGAGAACCTGATGGCCGACAACAAAGCCAAGATTGCCCAGCTCAACTCGCGCGTCAGCAGCCTCAACAAAAAGAACGCCGACCTGCAGGCCTACATCACCCGCCTCGAGGAGCGCAGCGCCGCCCAGGAAGCCCAGATTGCCGAACTGCTCACCGAACTCGAGAACAACAAAGTTGTCATCAAGGGTCTGAACCAGAGCGTCACCGACCTCACCGCCTCGAACAAGGAGAAAGACGACTATATCGCCCGCCAGGTGGCCGACGCCAACCGCGCCTACTTTGTGGTCGGCAGCTACAGCGACCTCAAGGAAGCCGGCATCGTGAACAAGACCGGCGGCTTCATCGGCATTGGCCGCAAGCAGGGCACCATGGCCGACATGCCCACCGAGCTCTTCACCGAGATCGACCGCACCAAGGTCACCACCATCACCGTCAACAAGAAGAAAGCCCAGGTCATCTCGCAGCACCCCGAGAACAGCTACGAGCTGGTATACGACGAAGAGGACACCAAGGTTGTCGCCTACCTGCGCATCCTCAACCCCTCGCAGTTCTGGAAATATACCGACTACCTGGTCATCTCGACCAAATAAGGTTTAAAGTATAACCTTAAGGTATAGAGGCCTGCCGTTTGGCAGGTCTCTTTTTTTATTTGTCGGTCATATTTAGAAAAAAGTTGTATATTTGCTTTTTGTACCGACAACGGCAATCATCCTCATTTCGCTGAAACTGAGATGGTTGTTGTAATATGGCGCATATATAATTTAATGAAAACAAAATATAATACAAACAAATAAAAACAAATAAAGATGAAGAAAACACTATGTTTTGTGCTGGGAGCAATGTTTACAATTATGCTTTCCGGCAGAGGTGTAGAAGCACAGCAAACCATTCCGGTCGACCTGAGGGTAATGACCCTGGACCGCGCGACGCTTACCAGCGCCCGCATCTACCTGGGCACTCCTGGCGTCGACTACTTCATTGACTCGGCAAACCTGAGCACCAGCTACACAGGCACTGCCGTGTGCATCGACTCGCTACCGTTCACGGAACTGTCGATTGAAAACGGCTACGACATCATGGGCTACGTGGACACAAACTACACAGCCTCGTTTGTCCTCGCCAAAGACGCCAACAACAGATACTATGTGCTCGGCGCCGGCACGGATTTCGACCTCGGCGTGTTCCAAGCCACACCGCAGCTGCTTTCAACCTCTCTCAACAACCTTGGCTATCCTATGACTGTTGACCACATCCTGCTGGGCAACAATGCCGTTATAGAGGACGACGTGGTTTCGCGCACCAGCGTTACAGACTCGACGGGTTGGTTCTACTCCACCTTCCAGAGCGCCGCCTACTGGGCCTCGTTTGCCGACGGTATCAATGCGCTGACCTTCGTGGACAACGTGACCCTCAGCGGCAGCACAAGCGTGAACATCAACAGCAGCCTCACCATCAACCAGAACGGCAAGACCATCACCAACCAGCTTGCCGTACCGGCCATAGTAATCACCAACAGCGACATCAGCTGGGAAGGTGGAATCGCCACCATCACTTCCTCTATCGGTTCTGGCCGTCTGTTCATGCTCGACAATTCGAGCCTGATGATTCGCAACGTGACCGCCACCGCAGGCAGCAACGTCGCCCAACTTGAGAACGGTTCCTACCTGTCGGCCGACGTGTGCCACTTCGAGACATTGAACGACAGCGCCACTGTGATATTGGTGAAAGACAACAGCCGCGCCGAGATTGGCGAAGTCATCTTCGCCGGTCCCTCCGGCAGCAAAGCCGTCACCCTGGCAAGCGGCTCCACCGGCACGCTCGACATTCTTGGCAATACCGTGGAAACACACCTGAATGGCCTGCCCATCTTCGCCTACGGCCGTGTGGAACGCAGCAACGGTCACTACCTCTACAGCCGCGACCTAAACATCGCTGCCGACAGCGCCAACGGCGACACCGTTTACCTCAACATGGACTACACCGCCACCACTCCTCAGACCGTGGCCTCCGCAGCAGTGCTCCAGCTGGGTAACAAGAACCTCAGCACTCTCTATGTCGGCCACACCAGCGGCACCATGGAAATCCTCGGCGGCAAGGTGAACACCATCAACGGCATCTCCGGATCCGCACCCATGACACTCAGTGTCGACTCTCTGGGCGAACTCTCCGTCGCCAACCACCCCACCACTATCGTCGGCGGCCGCTATGTGGCCCTCGCCAACGCCAGTGGCGACCCCATCAGCATTGAAGGCGGCAAATATACCACCCGCTACGACAACTATGTGGCAAACCGCCACTTCTTCATTGCAAACACCGACGCCGACGCCGCCCAGTTCCCCTGGACCATCGGCACCGGCTACCGCGTGACCTGGAAACACTGGGACTACTTCAACGACATCACCATCGTCTATAACACTGACAACAACTTGATCGACACCGTGCTGTCCATTCCCGCCCGCTTCGTCGGATCCGACACCACCTTTATCGCTTGGTGGGTTGATTCGAATTTCGCCGAACACCCTTGGGACTTTGAAAACGAAGTTCTCACTTCCGACACCACCCTTTATGCCGAATGGCACATTGTGCAGCCCGGCGTCGAATCCTACTACACGACACGCCACGTGCGCATCGGCATCGACAGCCAGGATTCCATCGTCGACTCCGTACGCCGCTATGCCACCATCGGCTCAACAGTGAGCGTAGTGCCCCTGATTTATCCCTTCTACGCCCACGTGGACACTGGCGCAGTCTTCACTATGCCTGCCACCGACACTGTGATAACAATCCATTATGTGCGCGACACCTTCCACCTGGTGTGGAACCTCGCCGGCGGCCACTTCACCGACAACTCGGCGGTCGACGAATACCTCGCATGGGGTCAACCCATTGACTACACCCGCGTGCCCGTACGCCGCGGCTACACCTTCACCGGCTGGCAACCCGCCCCCACTACGATGCCGACACACAACACCACCATCACCGCCCTCTGGGAGCGCAACGTCTACACTGTGACCTGGGAATACCAGTCGTCCAATGTGACCTACACCGCCGAACCCGTCACCGGCATCGTAGCCACCTACACACATGAGGAAGGTACCGACACCGCCATCCTGAGCTTCATCAACATCGCCACAGGCGTCACCACCGCCGAGGCCATCAACGTCGGCAACTACATCGTCATTGCCACCGCCCAGAGCGAAGACTTCTTCCTTGACACAACCACCACATTCTTATACCTGAACATCTACAAGGCTGGCCTCACCGCCTCGGGCTGGGAAGTCGAGCACGAGAAATTCTACGATGGCAACAACAGCGCCGTCATCACCACCTATGCCACCCTGGAAGGTGTGCTGGGCGACGACGAGGTTGTGCTTGACATGGACAACGTGAACGCTCAGTTCAGCGACGCCACTGTCGGCGAAGGAAAACCCATCATTGTCAACTATAACATCACCGGTGCCGACGTCAGCAACTACTATCTCGACACCACTATGGCCATCATCGCTTATGACGGTGCCATCCTTGAGAACTACGTCATGATGGACACCGCCGCCAACGGCATCGCCGTGAACGCCTTCGGTTACTGCTCCGGCAGCGATACCATACGCTACTTCATGACCAGCGGCAACCCTGACGAGTACAAGCTCATCTTCTCCGACGAGGCTCATGCACAGAACTTCGTCGATGTTGACTGGACTACGCTCGATGCCGCCAACGCAGGCACGATAGTCCTCAACATTCCTGCCGATGCAGACTTCGGTCTTTACACCGTCAAGCTGCTCTTTAGAAACAGCACCCACCCCAACCTCACCAGCGACACCATCACCATCGGATTCAACGTCAACCTGCCCAAGACCTATACCATGCCCCTCTTCAGCGATGTCATCGCCCTGGTTGACACCTGCCACTGCTTCACCGACATCCACTGGTTCCACAGCACCGATGGCGGTGCCACCTGGAATGAAGTCACCGAGGCCGCTGGCCAATACTACTATCAGGAAGTTGGCGGTCTGACCGGCGAATACCGTGTCATGGCCAAGATGAACGGCGTAGCCGCCGCCTCGTGCCCGCAAGACGACGTGACGACACTGATTGCCGATGAGGCCGCTCCCGCCAAGGTTAGCGTCTACCCCAACCCCGCCTCCGACCGTGCCAACATCACCGTCAGCAACAGCCGCAACACTACACACAGCCTGCGCGTGATGAGCATCATGGGCGTCGAGATGGTTAACACCACCTTCAACGGCGACACCTACCAGCTGAATCTCGGCAACCTCGCCAACGGCAGTTACACCGTCAGCGTCGACGGCATCGTGGTTCGCGTAATCAAGAAATAAAAGCAGTATCAACGAATATAAGGAATACAACAATGAAACGAATATTCATCCTGTTTGGTGTGCTGGCCCTCGCCCTCGGTGCCAATGCCCAGAGTTATCAGCACAGCAATTATATAGGTCTCAACATCAATGGAGGCTTCAACACCATGACCATTGGCACCCCTGATATGGGAACCTCCAAGCTTGGCCTCGGCTACGGCGCTGGTCTGCGCTACACCCACTTCTTCGGTACCCACTTCGGTATCGGTCTGGGTGCCCAGTTCAACTGCGCCAACTCCAAAGTTGTCTACAACAACGAGGAGATAACCCCCAACCTGACCCATGCCGACAACCCCGCTGTCACCTACGACCTCCACACGGTCTATGACAATTGGGCAGAACGACAGACACTCTATTATCTCAGCGTGCCGGTAGAACTCTACTGGCGTGCTCCCGTCAGCGAGCGTGCTTTCGTCCTCATCGGTCTCGGCGCCCAGTTCGACATGCCCCTCTTTGGCAAGTACAAGACTGTCGGTGGCGAGTTCCGCACCGAGGGCTACTTCCCTTCGCTGGGTTATACCGTCAACAACATGCCCGACCACGGTTTCCTCACCTATGACGAAGAAGTCAAAGGCGATGCCAACATCACCAAGAAAGGCGTCAGCGTCATTGCCGACCTCGGCTTCAACTACGCCCTCAGCAACAACTGGGGTCTCTACTTCGGCATCTATGGCAGCTATGGCCTCACCAACCTGATGGACAGCGTCAGCACCGACCCGCTGCTTGAAGTGGGCGACGACGGCCAGACCATCACCTACAATGGCACCCTCGCCTCCGACCAGGCCGACGCCCTCAGCCTGCTCAACTTCGGCGCCAAACTCGGCATCAACCTCGGCTGGGACTGCGAAAAGAAAGCCCGCGGCAGCAAGGGTGACAAAGACGACGACGCTGAACTCACCCGCTACGACGACAACACTCCTGCCACTGCACAACAGGGCAAGGATAATAAGAGCAAAGACAACAAGGCCGGTAAGGACAACAAGGCTGGTAAAGACAACCAGACCGGTAACGACAACAACGCCACCCAGACCCAGCAGGGCAAGGACAACAAGGCTGGCAACGACGACAATGCCACTGACAAACCCGCCACCCAGCAGGACAACCAGAAGGGTAACGACAACAACGCCACCCAGACTCAGCAGGGCAAGGACAACACCAGTGACAACAACGAGACCGCCAAGAAGGCCACCGATGATAGTTCGAACGAGCCCGTCGTCACCCGTAACGACGACGGCACCAAGACCGTCAACACCCCCCGCGGCACCAAGAAGACCACAGATGAGACCGGCGATAACGCCGACAAGGCCAATAACAACGGCAACTATGGCAATAACTACTACGGCAACAACGACTACAGAAACGACGGTGTCGAAGAGTCTCCCGAGGAGGCTGCCGCCCGCGAAGCCCGCTGCAACGCCCGCCGCATGAACAATCCCGACATGGCCCAGGCCATGAGCAGCATCGATGCTGACCTTGACGAAGCCGAGCAGGAAGCCAATGCCTCCGGCAGCGAAGAGGCCAAAGCCGCCGTCGCCGACGCTCGTGCAAAGGCCGCCGATGCCAAGAAGGCCTACAACGACGGTAAATACTGCCGCGCCTACGACCTCTTCAACGACGCCTATGCCGCCATCGCAGGTTCCTATGCCGCCGACGCTAATGCCTATGCCGCCAAGTCGTCTAACGACGATGCCAAGAAGGCTGCCGACGATGCCGCCATCTATGCCGAAGCCGCTCAGAAGGACGGTCTCGACTGCGCCATGGCTGCCAGCCGCAACGCCCGCATCAACTCCGAGATAGCCCGCGACCAGGAAGGCGGCAGCAAGAAAGCCAACGCCTGGAATGACCCGAACTATGCCGACTACCTCGCCAACGAGGCCCTCGCCATGGCTGAGGATGCCAACTGCAACCCCGCCAAGACCTCTGCCAAGGATGCCTCCGGCAAGGCCTACCGCGGCAACCTTGCCGACAGCTACGCCGCCAGCGCCAAGTCGTTCTCCGAGTCCGCCAACAAGTATGCTTCGCGTTCCAACAACAAGGAAGCCAAGGAGGCCGCTGCCGAGGCTTCGCGCTATGCCGCCGAAGCCGCCGAGGCCGCTCGCATGGGTGACACCGCCGCCGCCTACCGCGCCGCCCGCGCCGCTCAGGAGGCAGCCGAGCGTGCCCGCCGCCTCGCCAATGGCAACGCCGCCAACGACAACAACAGCAGCAACGCTCCCGCCAACGACAACGCCAAGACTGGCGACAACAATAACGCCGGCCAGCCCGCCGACCGCGCCCAACTGCAGCAGTACCTCGACCAGATCAACGCCACCGTGCACTTCGACTTCAGCAGCACCGAGCCCAAGTTCGACAACAAGACCGACATCGCCATCCGCGCCCTCAGCGCCGCCATGCGTGCCGACAAGAATGTCAAGGTGCTCATCACCGGCCACACCGACAACATCGGTACCGCTGAGAGCAACATGAACTACGGCCAGCGCCGTGCCGAAGCCCTGAAGCAGCTCATGGTCAACCAGGGTGCCCCTGCCAGCCAGATCAGCACCTCCTCGAAAGGTCAGAACGAGCCTGTGGTCGACAACGACACCGAGGAACACCGCTACCAGAACCGTCGTGCCGTCGTTACCCTCAAGTAATACGGCACAGCATACAACAGGAGAGCCCCGCCGACTGGCGGGGCTCTCTTATTTTTTCTTTAGAAACTCTCGGCGGCTACCACAGCCTCTTCCCACTCCTCCATCTTCTGCTCCAGCTGACGCTTCAGCTGTTCGTAGTCCTTGTAGAACGCAGCCTCCTGCGGCTGCCCCGTGGCCAGAAGTTCATCCTTCGCGGCCACCTGTGCCTCCAGCTCCTCAATCTCCTTCTCCTTCTGCGCCACGGCGTTCTGCAGCTTGCGCCGCTCGCGCTCGCGCTCTTTGCTCTGCTCGTAAGCCTGCTTCGAAGCAGTATTGTCCTTGGGCTTACTAGTTGCACTAGTATTACTAGTACTACTAGTCTCCCTGAATGATTCCACAAACTCCATTATGTCACCCTTGAACTCGTGCACCGCGCCGTCGCGGAACTCGTAAAGCTCGTCGGTGAGTCCGCTGAGGAAGTCGCGGTCGTGGCTCACCACTATCAGCGTGCCTGTGTATTGCAGCAGGGCATTCTTCAGGATGTCCTTCGAGTTCATGTCGAGGTGGTTCGTCGGCTCGTCGAGGATAAGCAGGTTGCAGGGCGTGAGCAGCAGCTTGGCCAGCGCCAGACGGGCCTTCTCGCCGCCGCTGAGCACGCGCACCTTCTTGTCCATATCGTCGTCGCCGAAGAGGAAACTGCCCAGTATGTTGCGTATCTTTGGACGTATGTCGCCAAGGGCTATGTCGTCGATGGTCTCGAACACCGTGCGGTCGAGGTTGAGCATCGCCGCCTGGTTCTGGGCGTAGTAGCCCAGAACCACCCCCGCTCCAAGGCGGAAGGTGCCGGTGTAGTCGTTGATGTCGCCCACTATTATCTTCGCCATTGTCGACTTGCCCTCACCGTTCCTTCCCACAAAGGCCACCTTCTTTCCTGCCGTCAGCAGCAGGTCGACGCCGTCGAACACCTGGTTGTCGCCGTAGGCCTTGCCCAGATGCTGCGCCTCCACCACTATCTTGCCGCTGTGCGGCGCCGGCGGGAACTGGAAGTGGATGCTCTCCGTCGACACCTCGTCGACCGTTATCTTGTCCATCCTCTCCAGCATCTTCACGCGGCTCTGCACCTGCTTGGCCTTGGTGGCCTTGTAGCGGAAACGCTCTATGAAGGCCTCTATCTGCGCCACCTGGCGCTGCTGGTTGGTGAGCTGCGCCATCTGGCTTGCGCGCCGCTCCTGCATCTGCACCACATACTCCGAATAAGGGCAGCGGTAGTCGTAGATGCGTCCGGCGGTAATCTCTATGGTACGCGTGGTTATATTGTCGAGGAACGTGCGGTCGTGGCTCACGAGCACCACGGCGCCGCTGTACGAGGCCAGATAGTTCTCGAGCCATTGTATGGAGACAATGTCGAGGTGGTTGGTGGGCTCGTCGAGCAGCAGGAAGTCGGGATGGCGCAGCAGCAGCTTGGCAAGCTCCACGCGCATCTGCCATCCGCCGCTGAACACCGCCACGGGCCGCTCGAAGTCCTCGTGCCTGAAGCCCAAGCCCAGCAGCACCTTCTCCGCCGCCTCGCGGCGACGGCCGCCGCCGAGCAGGGCGAGGTGTTCCGTCACCTCGTTGTGGCGTTCCAGCAGGCGCGTGTACTCGGCGCTCTCGTAGTCGGTACGTTCGGCGATCTCGGTCGTCAGGCGCTCCTGCTCGCGCTCCATGGCGTCGAGCTCGCTGAATGCCGTCAGGGCCTCGTCGATGACGGTGCCTATGGCGTCGGGCACCATCTCCTGCGGCAGGTAACCCACCGTCTGCCCCGCGGCAACCACCAGAGTGCCGCTCTCCGGCTCCTGCCATCCGCAGAGTATCTTTAAAAGAGTGGACTTGCCGGCACCGTTCATGCCGACAAGTCCAATCCGGTCGCGGTCGCCTATGTTGAAGGTCACACCGCTGAAGAGGTCGGTGCCTGTGAACTGCACCGACAGGTTGTTTACGCTAATCAACGCAGCGAGAAGTTGACGGGGAGCCTGTACTGCACACGCACGTTCTTGCCGCGCTGCTTACCGGGCGTCCACTTGGGCATCGACTTCACGATACGCACAGCTTCGGCACCACAGCCGCCGCCGATGTCACGCACCACGGTGACGTTGGTCACCGAGCCGTCCTTCTCCACGACGAAGGTCACCCACACCTTGCCGGTGATGTTGTTCTCACGGGCCAACTGCGGATACTTGATGTTCTGGGCCAGGTATTTGTACATAGCCTCCACACCGCCGGGGAATTCGGGGTCGTTCTCCACAACCTGGAAGATCTCCTCTTCGGCAACCTCTTCCTCTTCCTCGATCTCCACATGCTGGGCCTCGATGTTGGTGGCCTCTTCCTGACGCTGGAAAGCGCTCATATCCATTTCGTTCTCCGACTCGGCATCATCCTCGATGATGTTCAGCTCGGTAGTGACCTCGGGGGCCTCGGGGGGAGGAGGAGGAGGCAGTTCTTCCTGCTGAGTCTGGATAATCACATCCTCCACTTCGTCCATAGCGGTGCGCTGCACCACCTCGATCTGCTCCTGGTCGTAGCTTTTCCACTCGAAAGCCGCCAGCGCGACAGCCATAATCACCACCAAACCTATCTCCAGATAGAGGCCGCGGCGTTTTTCAAGGTCGGCGCTGGGATTTTTCTTGAGTTCCATATTATTGTTTTTTAATTATTTATTCCAATTCGGCAGGTATTCGCACACCTACTTTTGACACCGCTAAATTACAAAAAAAATTTGAATTACCAACATAAAAATGTGAAAAAACAAAAAAAGTTACTTCGCCATCAGCATCATCATTGTTTCCTAAGGCACCCCTAAGGCACCTCTATGGCACCTCTAAGGCACCCCTTCGGCATTGCAAACAAATGTTAAAAATCTTACACACCAACACCACATCATTGCCACCGGAGGGTGATGCGGGGGTGAAGCGGGGGTGAAGCGGATGTGAAGTGGATGTGAAGTGGGTGGGGTTTAAGGGTTGATTTTCAGTGGCTTAGAAATGTTAAAATCACACAAGCTGCTGTAAACGTGTCGGGTAGGTGCAGTGTATGATGTATGATGTATGATGTATGATGGAAGGCACACTATTTTCCAAAATGATGCGTTATGATGGTATGATTAGTAACGAAACACGCGAACTGCTGATACAACTTGCCGACCGCTACGAGAAGGCGGAGTTCATCGTCGGCGACCCCTCGTGGTGGATGCACCAGGTTAGCGGCACACGCAACCAGGAGGCTACAGCCTTCGTGGCGTCGGGCCTGAGCTACGGCAGCCGCAGTCAGTTCATGCCCCGCATAGGACAGCTGCTCGAATGGGCCGGCGGCGATATGGACGGCTGGCTGCGGACAGGTGCCTATCAGGAGCACTTCGCCTTGGGCGACAAGAGCTGCTTCTACCGACTTTATAACAACGACACCATGCGTCGCTTCCTCGACGCCTACCGCGCTATGCTTGTGGAACATGGCAGCCTCGGAGAATACCTCTCCACTCTCCACTCTCCGCTCTCCACTCTCCACTCAATCGAAGTGATTTGTCGTTGGTTCAGTGAGCACAACGGCGGCGCGGTGGTGCCGAAGGACGCCACATCGGCCTGCAAGCGCGTCTGTATGTTCATGCGCTGGATGGTGCGCGACAACTCTCCGGTGGACCTCGGCCTCTGGTCGTCGTTCGTCGACAAGCGCACGCTCATCATGCCGATGGACACCCACGTGGTGAGCGAAGCGATGAAACTCAACCTTTTAACCAGCCGCTGCGCCTCGATGAGTGCCGCCCAGCGCCTCACCGACGCCATGCGCGAGGTTTTTCCAACCGACCCCCTGAAGGGCGACTTCGCCCTCTTCGGCTACGGAGTTGGTAATGATTAATGGTTTTTCACTAATTTAAATTGATTCAGAGGTGTTCAAAGCCTGCAAAGCAGGCAGAATGATTAAAGGTTAAAGGTTAAGGATGACCACACAGGGGTACTTTGCACGCTTGCGCGAACTTGTGGCGCTGGAGCTCGAGGAGGAGCGCCGCGCCTATCAGCGCAGCCTCGAGGAGAAGCAGTCGTCCTTCGACGGCAGCATCCGCGAGGCAGCCTGCCGCTACCCTGTGCGTCTGGGCAACACTGCCTACAACGCCCTGGGACAGCTCACCCTCGAGCTGCGCTACGAGGTGGGTGAGGACGAGGTGGAGCTCGACTTCGAGCCCGGCAAGCCTGTGACCCTCTTCTATATGGCCGACGCTGGCGCCAAAGAGCTTCAGCACCAGTGCTATGTCGAACTTGTGGGCGACGGCGTGATGACCGTAAGCCTGCCGTCGAAGGCCGCCGAGCAGAGCACCCGCGATACCGCCGTGCGTCACCTTTTAGGTGTGCAGCTAGGCATCGACAACACCAGCTACCGCGTGATGACCGAGTCGCTGAACGAGGCCGAACACCGCGACGACGAACGTTTCGTGCGCCTGCGCGAAGTGCTGCTGGGCCAGCGCCCACCGTCGTTCCGCACGCTGCCGCAACTCTCGTTCCCCTGGCTCAACCGCAGTCAGCAGGACGCCATACAGAAAGCCGTAGAGGCCCAGGAGGTCTCCATCATTCACGGTCCCCCGGGAACGGGCAAGACAACCACTCTCGTGGAGGCCATCATCGAAACCCTCCAGCGCGAGACGCAGGTGCTCGTCTGCGCGCCAAGCAATGCCGCCGTCGACTGGATCAGCGAACAGCTGATGCGTCGGGGCATACATGTGCTGCGCGTCGGCAACCCCTTGAGGATGAGCGACGAGATGCTCGACTGCAGCTACGAGCGCCGCTATGCCGCACACCCCGACTACCACGAGCTGTGGAGCATTAGAAAGGAGTTAAGGGGAGTTAAAGGGGAGTTAAGGGGAGTTAAGAGACAAAAGCTTGAGTCACGGGCTTTGGAGCTGGAGATCAAGATCAACGCCGACCTCTTCGAGCAGGCGCGGGTGGTGAGCTGCACGCTCATCGGCAGCGCCTACCGCATCATGGAGCGCCGACGCTTCAGCACCCTCTTCATCGACGAGGCGGCACAGGCACTAGAACCCGCCTGCTGGGCGGCGGTGCTCAGGGCCGACCGCGTGGTTATGGGCGGCGACCATCAGCAGCTGCCGCCGACAGTCAAGAGTCTCTCTGCCGCCAAAGGCGGTCTGGCCGACACCATGATGCAGAAAGTGGTGGGCCTTTGGCCGCGCACCGTGAGCCTGTTGACGGTGCAGTACCGCATGAACGAGGCCATTATGGTCTTCCCCTCGCGCTGGTTTTACCACAACCGACTGCAGGCAGCCCCCGAAGCGGCCGACAGGCTGGTGAGCCCCTTGGATACTCCACTCATGTGGCTCGACACCTCTACGCTCGACTACGAGGAGCACGAGGGCCGCAACAAGAGCATCAGCAACAGCCAAGAGGCGCGCCTCGTCATCCACACCCTCCGCGACTATATCGAGATGGTCTCGCCACAGAAGGTCGAGAGCGAGCGCGTCGACTTCGGCATCATAACCCCCTACCGCGGACAGGCGCGCCTGATACGGCGGCTGCTCAAGATGCAGCACTATTTCCGCAAACTGAAACGCCATATCACCGTAGGCACCGTCGACGGCTTCCAGGGACAGGAACGCGATGTGATAGTCATCTCGCTCGTGCGCGACAATGCCGAAGGCAGCATAGGCTTCCTGCGCGACCTGCGGCGCATGAACGTCGCTATGACGCGCGCCCGCATGAAGCTCATCATCGTCGGC
>JBGUZF010000082.1:0-5774 GCA_045222795.1 Bacteroidales bacterium | reverse complement strand
GGCAGGTTGTGGAGGATGGCGAGGCTGAAGTTGGAGTCCTGCAACTTGAAGCGGCCGTTCTGCACCTCGTCGGCCATGATGATGGTGGCCTTGTAGGTGGGGTTGCTCTCTATGGCGCGTTTGAGGGCAGCTAGGTCGGGATGTGGGGCATTGGCGAAGAGGGCCACATTGCGGCGCGTGTCGATGATGTCGACATAGAAGGCCATCACGTTGTTCTCGGCCGTTATCTCGCCGTCGGCCACCGACAGGCGCACCTTGTAGCGTTGCAATCCTGGCTTGTCGGCAGGCAGGGCAGTGGCTATGGTGGTGCTGTATTGGTCGTCGTCGTAAACTATCTTTTGGGTGTACAGCGTCTGTCCCTGCGCGTTGCTGACGGTGAGGATGGCGCCGACGCCTTTGAGCAGCGCGGCGTTGATGGTGAGTTCCAGCGGGAAGTCGCTGTTCTGCATGGCTATGCGGCTCACGCGCAAATCGGCCAGCGCGGCGTCGCGCCGCAAGGTGGTGTCGCCGAGGGCAACGGTGTACACAGGGCATCCCAGCTGCTCGGCCATCGTGGCGGGGTTGCCGCCGCGGTTGTAGATGCCGTCGGTGGCCAGCACCACCGCCGCCACATCATCGTAACGGTGGCGCATCAGGGCTTCGCCGATATCGGTGGCATTGGCGCTGCCGAAGGTCTCGTAGGTGATATTAAGGTCGTTCTTAAGGTCGTCGGCCAATTCCATGAGGCTGAAGGCCGAGTCGGCACTTTGCCGCACCGACAGCGAGGCATCCTCGAGCAGCACCACACGGGGCTGCTGACGCTCGTTGACCGTCTGGCGCGACACGGGAGCCAGCAGCAGCAGGGCTATGATGCTCACGGCCACGAAACGCAGCGCTGCCAGCAGCGCGTTGACACCCTTGCCGAAGCGTCTCCGACCCACATAGTACAGCACGCCGGCATAGGCGGCGCCTGCCAGCAGGCAGAAGAGGACGTGGTACCAAGGGTAGTCGATGATCATAGTGGTTAGTGTGTTATTGCGTTAATGTGTTAGTTGCCGTATACTAGGGTGCTGAATTTGTCGGGGACGAAGTAGCGCTGCGCCACGCTGCAGATGTCGTCGGCGGTGAGGCGCATCACGTCGGCGTTCATCTCCTCGAGGGTGTCCACGTGGTCGAAACAGAGGCGCGCCTTGCCGATGCTCTGCATCTCGTTGCTGCCGTTGTCGTTGTTGATGGCCATCTGGCCGATGAACTGGCGCTGTGCCTGACGCAGCTGCTGCGGGGTGAGGGTTGTGGAGGCTATGCGCTCCAACTCGGCGCGTATCAGCCGCAGGGCGCGCTCTTCGGCGTCGAGGTCCACTCCCGCGTAGATGTAGAAGAGGCCTGTGTCGCTGAAGGGCACATACTGCGACTCGATGGTGTAGCAGAAACCGTAGCGTTCGCGTATGGCTACGTTGAGGCGCGAGTTCATCGCAGGGCCTCCGAGTATGTTGTTAATCACCGTGAAGGCCGTCTTGTCGTTGTTGTAGAGGTCGGGCGCCTCGCATCCCACGAGCAGGTGGGCCTGATGGGTGTGGCGGTTCACGTGCCGCTCGAAGAGGTGGAACACCGGCTTCTCCTTGCGCCAGCCGTTGTCGTCCGACCGTCGCTGGTAGCCGCCGAAATAACGCTCGCAGAGCCGCACCAGGCGTTCGAAACGCACGTCGCCGCTCACCGTCACCACCATCCTGTCGGGGGTGTAGTTGTGCTCTATGTGGCTCATCAGCCGTTCGGGGGTGAAGCGGCGCACGTTGCGCTTGCTGCCGAGTATGTTGTGCGCCAGCGGATGCCCCTCGTAGGCCAGCTCCTCGTATTGGTCGTAGATAAGCTCGGCGGGAGTGTCGTTGTAGCTGTTTATCTCCTCGAGCACCACGTCTTTCTCGCGCTCTATCTCGTTCTCGGGGAAGGTGCTGTGGAACAGTATGTCGGCGAAGAGCTCGAGGCAGCGCGGCAGGTGCTCGGCCAGCGAGGTGGCGTAGACGCAGGTCTCCTCCTTGGTGGTGAAGGCGTTTAGTTCGCCGCCCACGCCGTCGATGCGGTTCAGTATGTGGTAGGCTTTGCGGTGCTCGGTGCCTTTGAAGAGCGAATGCTCGATGAAGTGGGCCATACCCTCGTCGGCGCCTTTCTCATCGCGGGAACCGACGTTTATATACACGCCCGAATAGACAACCTTGGATGGCGTGTGGCTCAGTATTATCTTGATGCCGTTAGGCAGTGTGTGGTATTCGTACATTGGGTTGTTTGGTGGTATTGTGGCGGAAGGCGAGGAACCAGGTGCAGAACATGATGCCCGCCAGCGTGTCGAGGGTGTCCTCGGTGAGCATGGAGATGAGTATCGTGAGCAGCCATGCAAGCATGAGCGGCGTTATCTTTCTTCCGCGCTTGGCGCAGGCTCGTATGGCAAGCGTCAGTACCAACACCACGCCCATGATGCCGAGGGCCGCCAGGAAGCCCAGGTATTGGTTGTGGCTGCGCATGCCGCGTCCCGATAGCTCCGAGTTGCCGGCGGCAAGGTATTCCTGCATGGCATCGACCACGTCGCCCGTGCCGGCACCTATCAGCAGGTTGTCCCCTATCACATCCAGCGTGGCATCCCACAACTCGAGACGTTGCAGCATGGTGAAGCCTTTCACGGCGCGTGTGTGCACGTAGAACTCGCGCTCGAGCAACATCACGTACACCATCTTCTTCAGCGGGTTGCCGCTCTCGTATACGGGGTTGGCCACCCCGCGCTCGACGGCGGCTATCTGCTCGTCGCTCATGGCCGCCATTCCGGCGCTGTCCTTCGTCAAGCCCAGACAGTTCATATACCTCACCAGCGTCGGCGCCACACTGTAGCCCGTGGCGGTACTCGAGTCGTAGGGCATCGCGCTGCGCCGCGCCCACTGCTCGCGCAGTTCGTCGGCACAGATGTAGTTGTTCACGTAGTTGCCGTTCTCTATTATGCCGTCGTTGGCGTGATGGTAGGCGTTGCCTGCGGCGGTATGTGTGCGCAGCGGCTCGGTGGCCAGGGGACTCATGCGGTAGTACGACTTCACGTCGCGCGCCACGAAGAACACCAGCGTTCCTACGGCCGCCACCCACAGCGCTATCAGCGGCCAGCGGCGACGGTACACCAGCAGCGTCACCAGCGTCACTACGGCGAGCACCGCGATGGCCGTATACGAGTGCAGCAGCACGATGAACGCCAGCGTCCACAGCATAGCCACCACAGCCACCGCCTTGTGCAGCACGCTGGGATGACGTGCCGCCACTCCGGCACAGAGGTACACCACCATGCAGCAGTTCAGCGCGAAGCGTATGTGCGAGATATAGGGTACCGCGTCGCGGTAGGGCAGGTCGGGGATGGTGAGCAGGCGCACCAGGCCGATGATGGAGACCACCAGCACCGTCGTGGCGTAGGCCCACAGCACCCAGTGGCGCAGGCGTCCCTCGAGGGGCCGCGAGGTGAGCACCACCAAGGGTACCACCAGCAGCGGCAGCTTCACCTGCATTATCGACCAGCCGAAGCTTTGGTTCTCCGTCCACAGCATGCCTATGAGCAGCAGCAGGTAGAAGCCCAGGTAGAGGTGCAGCAGGCGGCTCTCGCGGGCCATCTGCCACTTCTCGCGCCAGCGCCCTTCGAACACCCAATTGGCTCCCAGCAGCACCCACACCAGATTCGTCGCCCATGTCGACGTCACCATGCAGCCGCCCAGCAGTGTGAGCAACACGATATATATCCGTCTATGTATCTTTGCAGGGAGCACGAGGTTTTATTGTAAGTTTTAATTTTTAACTTTTAATTTTTAATTTTTAATTCCTCCAATGCCTTCGCCAGCACCTTGTCGCCCTTCAGGGCGCCCTCGACGCGGCCTTGGTCGTAGTAGTAGCGCACCAGCAACTCGCTCTTGAGCATCTCGCACACCTCCACGCGGTGTTTCTGCAGGTCGCCCTCTTTCTCCTTCTCCAGCGCAGCCTCCATGTCCTTCAGCTGGTCGGCGATGGCGGTGTCGTATTTCTCCTCCTTGGCGACGTCGCGCAGCTGCTCTATCATGCGTTCGGTGACGGTGCTGTAGGTGAGCTTCTTCTCCTTCAGGTAGCGGCAGAAGTCGGCATACATCTCGTCGCTCACCTCGAAGTCGGCCGGCGAGGCCAGCTCCTTGTGCGTGCGGTAGTATTGGGTGGCATAGTCGAACACCAGCATCTTCTGCGCCAGCGCTATGCCGAGGTTCGACATATACTCGGGTTCCACCTCTACGTCGGGCTCGATGCCGAAGCCGTCGTAGACGGTGCGGCCGCCCTTGGTTTTGAAGGCCGTCTTCAGCGAGTCGGGCACCTTCACGGCCTTGCCGTTCTCGTCGCGGTGACTGTAGTCGATGGCCTGTATGCAGCGGCCGCTGGGGATGTAGTATTTGCTCACTGTCACCTTCATCTGGCTGTTGTAAGCCATGGGCAGTATGTTCTGCACCAAGCCCTTGCCGTAGCTGCGCTGACCCACGATGACCGCGCGGTCGAGGTCCTGCAGGCTGCCGCTTACGATCTCGCTGGCCGATGCCGAGCCGTTGTCTATCAGCACCGCCACGGGTATCTCGGTGTCTTCGGGCGCCATGCGGGTGTAACTCTTGGTGTTCTTGCTGGCCACCTTGCCCTTGGTCTCCACCACCAGCGTGCCCTTGGGCACCCAGATGTTGACGATGTCGACGGCCTCGTTCATCAGGCCGCCGCCGTTGCCGCGCAGGTCGAGGACGATACCTTTCATGCCGGGCTTGCCTTTCTTCAGCTCCACGAAGGCCTCGCGCACATGCTTGGCGGCATCGGTGGTGAACTCGTCGAGCTTTATGTAGCCGTAGTCGTTATCCTTGCCCACATATCCGTAGTACGGCACGTTGGGCAGCTTTATCTCGCGGCGTGTGAGGGTGCGTTCAAACTCCTTGCCGGCGCGCTCCAGACGCAGCGTCACCTCGGTGCCTGCCTGGCCGCGCATGGCGGCGCTCACGTCGGCTGTCGTCTTGCCGCTGGTGCTCTGTCCGTCGACCTCCACAATGCGGTCGCCGGCCTTCAGGCCTCCCTCGTCGGCGGGCAGACCCTTGTAGGGCTCACTGACGTATATCGAGTCGCCGCGCTGCATGATTAGGGCGCCCACGCCGCCGTACTGACCCAGCAGCTGCAGTTTCACGTCCTCCATCTGGCTCTCGGCGAAATAGTTGGTGTAGGGGTCGAGCGAGGCCAGCATGGCGTCGATGGCCACCTTGATGGTCTTGCCGGGGTCGACGTCGTCCACGTAGTTGAGGTTGAGGTTCTTGTACACCGCCGAGAAGATCTCCAGGTTCTTGGCAATCTCGAAGCTCTTGTCGGTCACCGACTGTGAGCTCACCTGTCCGTCTCTCTGCGCCTGTACGGGGCTTGTCGCCAGCGCCACCACGGCGCACAGCGCTATTATGAGTGTCTTTTTCATCGCGTTATTACATTTATGCCATAATAAACACCGAAACGCCGCTTTTATTGTGTGGGGGCAAAAAAGAAAGCCCCCGCGCGGGGGCTTTCTTGAGGTAAAGAGGGAAAAAGGTTAAGAGGGAAAGAGTTTTTTCTTTGGTAGTGCAAGGGACTTTTCGCCTTTTCCACTCTTCGCCTTTTCGACTTTTTGACTCTTCTCCTCGCCGTCAGGCGATGGTGGCCTGTCCGATGTAGGTGGAGTTGGAGGCTTCGCCCTGCGGGATGGTGGCCAGCAGCTGCTCGTCCCAGCGGTCGTCGTCGTTCACGCAGAAGCCGTAGAC
>JBGUZF010000081.1:0-24627 GCA_045222795.1 Bacteroidales bacterium | reverse complement strand
GGCGTCACTGAGCTGCAGGAGACCCTGACTCTCAATCTTCTCGGCGTCGACCACCTGTGTGGGCACCGCGGTGCGCAGCGTCGAGGGTGCGCGCTGCGACGACACCTCGACCTCGTCCAACGAATGCACAGTGTCGACTTGTGCCGACACTGCTATGGGGAATAAAATAACGGCAAACAAAAAAGCCCTCAAGACACACTGCCAAACCATCGACCGACGATGGCAAACAATAAACGATACTATACAATATAACGCAGTGTTCATATCGGTCCTTTCCTCGAGGGCTCGTAAAAAGGCTTTGGCAGGTCTTCTGGCTCGTTTCACGCAACCCTCCTTCCCACGCACCTATGGCGATACGCAGTGGATCAATGGGCGCGCAAGTTATTGAAACTCACAGCAGCGGGACTGCTCGGGACTTGCACCCGATTCCCTCTTGGCGCCACAAACGGGCGACCAAAACCGAGTGCAAAAGTACGAACTTTTTTTGAATTGGAAGAAAGAATGTTTTCAGACGAGCTCGCCTATGAGGTCGTTCTCGAGGGCGTCGGTGATGCGGAGGGTGACGAAGTCGCCGGGAGTGGGCAGTTGACAGCTGACCGTTGACAGTGGGACGAGGACTTCGTCGTCGACTTCGGGGCTGTCGTACTCGGTGCGGGCAACGATATAGTCATCCTCTATCCTGTCCACGAGGCAGCGGAAGGTGCGGCCGATGCGCGACTGGTTCTTCTCGAGGGATATCTCTTCCTGGATGGCCATAAGCTCGGAGACGCGGCGCTGCTTCTCCTCGTCGGGCACAGGGTCGCCGAGACGATAGGCGGGCGTGCCCTCCTCGGGCGAATAGGCGAAACATCCCATGCGGTCGAAGCGGGCGCTGCACACGAAGTCGCAGAGTTCCCGGAACTCTGCTTCCGTCTCGCCGGGGTAGCCGACGATGAGGGTGGTGCGGATGGAGACGTCGGGGATGCGCGAGCGGAATTTCTCCAGCAGCTGCAGGGTGCCTTCGCGGTCGATGCCGCGCTGCATGGAAGAGAGGATGCGGCTGTTGATATGCTGGAGGGGTATGTCGATATATTTGCAGATATTGGGATGGCGGGCGATGGCGTCGATGGCATCGTCGGGGAACGACGAGGGGTAGGTGTAGTGGAGGCGTATCCATTGTGCCCCGCTCTCGTCGGCGAGGCGGTCAAGCAACTCGCCAAGGGCGCGGCGGCGGTAGAGGTCGAGGCCGTACCACGTGGTATCCTGACTGATGACCAGCAGTTCCTTGACGCCCTTCGCGACGAGGGCTTTCGCTTCGGCCACGAGCTCGTCGATGGGCAGCGACTTATGCGCGCCGCGGATGAGCGGTATGGCGCAGTAGGAGCAGGAACGGTTGCAGCCTTCGGCAATCTTGAGGTAGGCGTAATGGCCAGGTGTCGAGAGACACCTAGCCAATGAGGAATGAGGAGTGAGGAATGAGGAATTATGGGGCGGCGGTACTAATTCCTCATTCAACATTCCACATTCCTCACTAATTTTGTTCCATTCATGCACTCCGTACCAGGCGTCGACTTCGGGCATCTCCTTGCGGAGCTCTTCCTTGTAGCGCTCCACGAGGCAGCCGCAGACGATGAGCCGACGGGCCTTGCGGCCGCGGGTCTTCACCTGTATCTGCTCGAGGATAGTGTTGATGCTCTCCTCCTTGGCGTCGCCGATGAAACCGCAGGTGTTGACGATGACGGTGTCGCAGTCGTTGCGCTGGCGGTCGAAGTAGACGGTATGCCCTTGCGCCTTGAAGGCGCCGGCGAGATTCTCGCTGTCGACGGTGTTCTTAGAGCAGCCGAGGGTGATTATGTTAATTCGCATGGTTTGTAGGGGAGATAGGGACTATAGGAACTATAGGGACTATAAAAACTAATAGGTTATACCGTGTTGTGAGAGGAGGGACTGCAGACGGGCTATCTCGGCCTGCAGCAGCGGCACCTGCTGACGCAGCTGAGCCAGTTCGGCATCCTGCTGCTTACGGTAGCCTGTACGTGCGGCATGCATCCGCTCCTTGATGCCTCCCTGCTCAATGAACTGCTTCTCCTGCTTGGCGAGCAAACGGTTAAGCATAGTATCCACCTGATGGCAAAGGGTGATGGCCGTGTTGGCCATCTCCTCATCGGTCCACTTATCGAAGAAAGGCCTGTAGTCGTCCAACCGATTGTGCTTGGCGCAGAACTCCTGCATTGAAGCGAAGCGGGGATGTTGCGGTGTCCAGATAGTCAATGAGCGGGAAAGGAGATAGTCGCGGTAGTCCTGCCGCAGTTCCTGCAGCGACCCACGGGCCACGCCAAGCAGATTGAACATTATCTCGGTGCTTGTCACACCGTCTTCTGTTCCCTCCACAATATTCTGTTTGCCACAGCGTGCAGCCTGCACCATTTGGTCGACCGTGCGGTCGCCATAGGAACGCATGAAGCGGTGACAGAAAGCATACGTCAACTGATAGATGACTTCAGACTTCTGATAGTAGTAGGCATCGCGCAAAGGTTTCTGCCTGCGGAGGATTTGGAACTGAGAGTCTGGCATGGGGCGAGGGGTTTATAGATAGGAGCTATAGGGGCTATAGGAACTATAGAATCTATAGGTCCTATTGTATCTATTGTTCCTATAACCTATCCCTATCATTCGAACAGGGAGTCGACGAATTCTGCGGGGTTGAAGAGTTGGAGGTCGGTCATCTTCTCGCCGAGACCTATGTAGCGCACAGGCACCTGGAACTGGTCGGAGATGCCGATGATGACGCCGCCCTTGGCGGTGCCGTCGAGCTTGGTGAGGGCGAGGGCGTTGACGTCGGTGGCTTGCGTGAACTGGCGCGCCTGTTCGACGGCGTTCTGGCCGGTAGAGGCGTCGAGGACGAGCAGCACCTCGTGGGGTGCGTCGGGCACGAGCTTCTGCATCACCTTGCGTATCTTGGTGAGCTCGTTCATGAGGCCCACCTTGTTGTGGAGGCGTCCCGCGGTGTCGATGATGACGACGTCGCAGTGCTTGGCGAGGGCGCTCTGGAGGGTGTCGTAGGCCACGCTGGCGGGGTCGGCGCCCATGCCTTGCTGCACGATGGGCACCCCTACGCGGTCGGCCCACAGCATGAGCTGTTCGACGGCGGCGGCGCGGAAGGTGTCGGCGGCGCCGAGCATCACGTTGCGGCCAGCTTGCTTATAGCGGTAGGCGAGCTTGGCAATAGTGGTGGTCTTCCCCACCCCGTTGACGCCGACGACGAGGATGACGTAGGGCGTGTGGGGCAGCGGAGCGTCGAAGGTGGCGGGGAACTGGCCGTCGTCGCGCTTGAGGAGCATAGCTATCTCGGCACGCAGGATGGAGTTGAGCTCGGAGGTGGAGATATACTTGTCGCGACGGATGCGGTCCTGCAGCTTGTCGATGACCTTGAGGGTGGTCTCCACGCCCACGTCAGAGGTGATAAGCGTCTCCTCGAGGCGGTCGAGGACATCGTCGTCGACGGTCGACTTACCGAGGATTGTCTTAGTGAGCTTGGCGAAGAAACTCTCCTTGGTCTTGGCGAGGCCGTTGTCGAGGGTCTGCCGCTCGGCGCTGCGTTCTTTCTTGCTGAAAAGTCCCATAGCTACTTCAATTTCTCTTCCATGACGGGACGTATGTCCTTGTCGAAGATCTTCTGGTAGTTGTCGAAGGAGTACTTGTCGCTGTCGCCCGAGGCGAAATACCAGAGGATGACCACAAACTCGTCGGGCTTATAATAGCCAGGGATCACCTGCACCAGCGAGCCATTGGGACGGAAGATGGCGAAGGAGGGGAAGCCCGGTTGCTTGCCGAGGGTAGCGGCGGTGAAGGGGTGCACGTTGTGGCGACCCGCAGCGGCGGGGGGATAGACGCGGCCGTTCCACACCACGCGTTCGTTGCCTTCGGCGTTGAACTTGACGGGATAGAAGTACTTGTTGAGTATCTTCGTCACTGTGGGGTCGCTGAAGGTGTCGCGGTCCATACGCTTGCACCATCCGCACCATGTGGTGTAGAAGTCGACGAAATAGAGGCGTGTGCCTATCTGAGCCTTTGAGGCGTCGCCTATGGTGTGCCAGTTGACCTGAGCTTGAGCCGAGGTGAAAGATACCAAGCCAAAGGCAGCAAACACAGCCATCACAATAATGCTTTTGAGTAACAATCGTTTCATATCCTTAATTGTTTTTTGATTATTTCAATTTTCAACTTTCAATTTTCAATTTCCTACCATTCGTATTCCCAGTCTTTTTCATTGTCCTGCTCGGACTCTATGTAGACCTCCTCGCGTTCCTCGCGGTCGCGGAGCCGGAAGAGACGGCCGAGCCAGTCGTCCTTCTTGGAGTGTACACGCGTCTGGCGGTTCCTATCCTCCTCGATGATGCGTGCCAGCTGGTTGGCGTAGCCCTCCACATAGCTGTGGTTGGCCGTAGGGTCGCGGTGAATGACGGCGCCGGTGTAGTAGTGGCGCAGCACGGAGTCGTAGCTGTATCCGAGCTTCACCATGCGGATGGCGCCTTCCTGGCTGAGACCCACCCCGTGACCGTAGCCGTGACCGTCGAGAATCACCGAGGATGTGGCGCTGTCGACGCTGACGGAGAAGAAGGTCGACTTGAGCTGCCAGTCGGTGCGTATGCGGGTGAGCGGGATATCCATCATGCGTGCCTGGCGCTGGGTTTGCCGGAAGTGCAGCAGGGTGTCACGGACCGCGGTATCGGCGGTGTCGAGCTTATGCGTCTTGCTGAAATAAGCCAGCCAGCGGTCGATGCTGATGGTCTTCGTCCAGTCGCTCTGGCGCATGCCGAAGGAGAAGGTGTCCTCGACCGAGCGCAGATAAGGGAGTGCCGCCTTCCACACATCCTCCGAGTTGCACGTCTGGCCGCCGGAGTTGGAGTGGAAGGGCGTCTCTATGAGGGCTCCTGCGGTGTCGACGAGTGTCTCGCCGCTACTCTCGATGGCGCCCATCATGATATCGGGCCTCACACAGCGGTTGAGGTAGGCCTGACAGTGGACGTTGTCGCAGAAGTTATATCCGTCGGCAGCATGCTTGCCCATATTGCGCAGGGCCCACGTGCGACTGATGATAGCCTGGATACGGAAGATGTCGGTATGCTGGCCGTAGATCTCGCTCTGCACCACGCCGGCGATGTAGGTCTCGAACTCCACCTCCGAGAGCATCAGGAGGCCGCCGGCAAGTGGTTTCACGATGAGGTTGCCCTCGTAGGTGCGCTGCTTGCTGTTGGCGGGGTTGAGGCAGAGGATGCAGGCGGTGTCGGTGGCTTCGAGGCGCAGCGAGTCGCAGAGGCCGTAGTCGTCGTCGTTGACGCTCACATGCAGCTTCTTCCCTTCGAGGCTGACGAGCACCGAACGGCCCTCGCCGAGCATATCCTCGAGCAGCTGGTCGCCGTCGGCATAGAGGTTGTAGTTGCCGAGGTCGAAGGAGACGTTGAGTGTGGCGACGGTGTTGGTGGAGAAGAGGCGCACCCTCACCTTGTCGGCACTCGCGGTGAGAGCGCCGAGAAGCAGCAACACTAGTATGAGCAGGCGTTTCATCTCTTCTCTGCCACTTTTATTATTTCTTCCGCCGTGCGGACGGTGGCGCCGCCATTGCCGAGGAGCACACGCATGTCGGCATATTCGGCGAGCATGCGCTCGCGGTTGGCGTCGTTGGTGGTTATCAGTTCGAACTCGCGCTCCAGACGCGACGGTATGAAGTCTTCCTGCAGAAGCTCGGTGACGATGGGGCTGTCGGCGATGAGGTTAACCAGCGAGATGTAGTGTATGCGGCGCCCCACGAGGGCTTTGGCGATGGCGATAGAGACGGGGTTGGCGCGGTAGCACACCACCTGCGGCACATTGAAGAGCGCTGTCTCGAGGGTGGCGGTACCCGAACACACCACCGCAGCGTAGGCCGACGCAAGGAGGTTGTAGGTCTGGTCGAAGACGACCTCAAGATTGCTTGATTGCTTGTGGTGTGCCGTCGGCTCGGCCGACAATGCTTGAGTGCTTGAGTGACCAATCAGCTTGTCGTAGTATTCCTTCCCTATCAGACTCATGCCCGCCACCACGAAGCGGTACTCGGGGTGACGGCGTGCGAGGCCTGCCATCAACGGCAGGCTGTTCTTCAACTCCTGTCGGCGGCTGCCGGGAAGCAGGGCGATAATATTGTTTGATTGCTTGATTGCTTGTGGTGTGCCGTCGGCTTGGCCGACAATGCTTGAGTCTTTGTCTGTCACGCAATCCAGCAGCGGATGTCCCACATATACCGCCTGCGGCATATCATTCTCGGCGAAGAAGCGTTCCTCGAATGGAAGGATATAGCAAAGGCTGTCGAGCGAGCGACGCATGCCTTTCAGGCGTCCTTTCTTCCACGCCCATAGGTTGGGCGAGATATAGTGCACCGTGCGGAACCCTTGTTCCTTTGCCCATGCCTCAATGCGCAGGTTGAAGCCGGGATAGTCGATGCCCACCACAACGTCGGGGGCGAACTCCGCGATGTCGCGCTTGCAGAAATCGATATTCCCCAGCACGGTGCGCAGATGCATAACCACCTCGACGAAGCCCATGATGGCCAGCTCGCGGATGTGGCGCACGGGAGTGCCACCGACGGCAGCCATAGCGTCGCCGCCCCAGAAACGGAACACAGCCTCGGGGTCGCGTTCGCGCAGCGCCTTCATCAGACGGGCACCGTAGAGGTCGCCCGACGCTTCACCGGCTATGAGGTAGTACTTCATCTACAGGACAAGTATTCGTGCTTTGAGGATGTATATCATGAATGCCAGGAAGGTGACGAAAAGCACCACGATGAGGGTCTTGGTGACCTTCAGCTGCTCGCGCCTGCGGGCATAGTGGTGCAGCACCAGTATCAGCGGTATGAACATGCCGCCGAACCAGCGTATATGCGCTCCTATGGGCTCGCCGGCAATCAGCAGGCCTATGGCAAGGGCTATGCAGAAGCCCGCCTCGGAACCGAGGCCGGCAACGATGCCCACAAGCGGGCGGTCTTGGGAGAAGAACTTCTTCAGCATTGTCTATTGCAGCATGTTGTTTATTTTATCTATGGCTTCGTAGTGAGTGTAGTCGCAATGTATCGGCACCACCGAAACATAGCCTTCCCTCAGCGCCGTTTCATCGCTGTTCGACGGAGGATTGTCACACAAGAACTTTCCGGTAAGCCAATAGTAGGGTCGACCTATGGGGTCGACGCGTTTCTCGAAACTGTCCTTCCACATGGCTTTGGCCTCATGGCACACACATATACCCTTGATATCGGCAGCAGGCAATCGCGGAATATTGACGTTTAGCGACACCCCGTCGGGCAACCCTTGCTCCAGCACGCGGCCAACGATGT
The DNA here is from genome assembly GCA_045222795.1 of Bacteroidales bacterium. Taxonomy (GTDB): domain Bacteria; phylum Bacteroidota; class Bacteroidia; order Bacteroidales; family P3; genus Colimorpha. Next base: position 17,282 of record JBGUZF010000081.1, on the reverse strand, counting down.
GGCGCACATATTGAACCGATGCTTCAAAGTCGGCCTCGGGGTTATGATTGAGCAGAGAGAATCCGATGGCACAGTAGCCCATTACCGATGCCTCTATCACGGCACCCATGGTTCCGCTGTAGAGCACGTTGATGGAGCTGTTGCTGCCGTGATTGATACCTGAGAGCACAAGGTCCGGCTTTCGGGGACAGAAATGCTCGACTGCAAGTTTCACACAATCCACCGGCGTACCGTCGCAAGCATAGATACTTATTCCCTCGCCTTTCCTGACCTCGTTTGCGCGCAGCGGGCGCTCGCTGGTAAGGCTCAACCCTTTGCCCGAGGAGTTTCGCTCGGGTGCCATAACGACCACGTCGCCAAACTCCATAGCCACTTCGAACAGTGTGCGGAGACCTTTTGCGGCAACGCCATCATCGTTGGTTATAAGTATCAACGGCCTCATTCGTCGTAGAGCGTTTTGTTGCCTCCCATGAAGTAGCTGGCCGGCTGCATTATGTTGTCGAACACGTTGTACTGGATAAGCACGGTGTCGGTGTTGTCGATAACGGCATAGAGGCGGTTGATGTCGAAAAGCTCATAGGAACCGCTATTGCCGACGAGTTCCAAATCGGCGGGATTGTTGTACTTGATGTAGCTCTTCAACTCGCGGGTACGCCCCGTAGTGTCGGTGATGCGCAGTATGGTGCGCGGCACGCCGCTGATGCAGCTGTCGGCATTGCTGTTGGGCACTATGGCGGCAAACTCGTCGAAGTTGAGCCACGTGAACGACGCCAGCATCTGGGCCACCCTAGCGGTGTCGAAGCCTTCGGCGCGGCGCTGTCCCAGCGGCCACTCCATATCGAAGCCCTCGCCGTTGGCCACTATGGCGAACGACTCCTGCGGCATAGCGGGTATCTCGAGTTCCACACGCTGTATCTCGCGCACATTGAGGTCGACGATACAATGGCTGCGCCACTTCAAGGGGTCGGTGACGAAGCGCGGCGTCAGGAATCCGCGAAAGCCCGGGATATGTATCACGCAGGGCACCTTGTCGCCCTCGCGGAACATATAGCTGGCCATCATGTCCTGTGTCTCGCGACCCACATAGTAGGTCACCGCGAGGCGCTCTCTGGTGAACAGATGCAGCTTGCCGCCGAACCAGTTGATGAAAGGCTTCCTCTGGTACACCTCGACCTTGATGGCGTGTGCCGCGAGGTCCTTGATGATGGTGGGCACAGCGGCGCGGTTCACCTGCTGGCGTATGCGCATATCATGCAGCGTCTCGAGCAGCAGGTCGATTACCGGCTGGTTGGCCTCATAGGTGTTGTCGACCATCCACAGCGAGTCGCCTGCGCGTGTCAGCAATACGGCGTTGTCCTGCTTGTCGGCAAGGTAGATGCGTGTAATCGAGGAGGTGTCCTCGATGTGGTAGTCTTGGTTGAAAGTGGCCTTGCGCGACCCCGTGAGGTACACCACTAGCGCCACTACTCCCACCGCCAGCACGGCGGCTATGATTATCAGGTTTCTTTTCTTCATTTGCGGTATCTTTTACGCCTCACAAGGGCAATCACCACGCCGGCAACGGCCAGCAGCGCTATGGGCAGGCAGATGTTTATCACCTGGTACTTGGTGCGCTCGTCCTGCACCTTCTTGACATCGAGCTTGCGCAGCTTGACGCTCCTGGTGCGCGAAGCCATCAGGCCTTCGTCGCCCACCAGGTAGTTGACGGCGCCCAGCATCAGCTCCTTGTTGGCATATTGTATCTGTGTGTAGTAGTCGAAGCCCAGCGGCAGCACGGCGCCCTCGCTGGCCACGAAGCGGTTCTTGATGATGTCGCCGTCGCTGATGACTATCATCGCCGTAGGCTCGCTCTTCTCGCGGAAGCCCATAGCGGCCTGACTGGTGAAGTTGGGCGACAGGCGGTTGCGCCACGCCGAGCGGAACTCACCCTCGAGCAGCACGGCCACGGGGCGGTTGCTCTTGTCGTAGAGGCGCTGGTCGGGCTCCACATTGGCGTCGGCAAGGTCGACCATCACCGGCGCGTTCTTAACTCGGGTGTACTCCGAGGTGGTTAGCAGCACAGTCTTGCGAATGTCGTTGTCGATAAGGTCGATAGTGCTGACGAAGTCGGTCTTTATCAGGTCGAGGTTGCGCACAATGGGGTGGTCGCTCATAGGCACCAACTCGGGGAAGTAGTACCACGGGCGGAACTCGAACTGGGGCTTCTCGCCCACCATACCCGTCTGCATCGGTATCGGACGGCAGCGTATGTCCATCACCAAGTCGGGGTTCACACGCACGCCGTAGGTAAACAGCATCTCGTCCAAGCCCAGCGGATAGCGCGTGGCAATCATCTGGCCGCGCGAGGCAAGGCTGTCGAGGTCGGCGTCCAACGGGTCGATGAGCCACAGCACCTTGCCGCCGTACATGATGTACTGGTCAAGGATGTAGAGGTCCTGGTCGGAGAACGCCTGCGTCGGCTTGGCCACTATCAGCAGGTCGTAGAGATTATAGAATCGGTACGAGGTGTCGCTCGTCTGGCGGTGTGCCGTGAGCGACTGTATCTTGCCGTTGATGGTAACGGTGTCGAGCGAGTAGAACTCCTGAAGGCTGCGCTGGAAGTCGTAGAGCACGGGACCTGCCAGCTCGCCGTGACCCTGCAGGAAGCCTATGCTCTTCTTCTCGCCGCGGGCGAGGGCGCGCACAGCGCTGCTGAGGGTGTATTCGAGGTTCTGTATGCTGTTGTTCAGCTGGTCGGCGTCGCTCACATATTTCTGGCTCTGCAGAAGCTGCACGGTAGTTTCGCGGCCGCGGTAGTAGACGTCGGCGGCGGGGATGAGTATCTGCTGCGTCACGCTGCTGCCCTCCCTCACCTGTATCTGTGCCGGCTGTATGCCCTTCGAGGCAAGCTTCTGGTAGAACATCTGCTGCTCGTCGTGGTCGGCAAAGCTGTTGGGGTCGAAGAACTCGTAATCCACATTGCCATTGTAGGCACGGAACTGGTTGAGCATCTCCTTGGTCTCGTTCTGCAGCCGCTTGAAGTCGGCAGGCAGCTCGCCCTCGAGGTAAACGCGGAAGAGCACCGGCTCGTCGATTTTCTTGAGCATCTCCTTGGTGTGCTTCGACAGGGTGTAGCGACGCTCCGACGTAAGGTCGAGTCGCAGGAAGAACCAATGTCCGATAACGTTGACGAAGACCACTATCAGCACCGCTGCCACCAGTTCTATCCAGTGGCTGCGCTTGAGACTCTTGCGCTTGTTCCATCCTCCCCACATGCGGCTCTGCAGCACCATGCGCGTGGCCATGAGGAAGAGGGCCATCACGCTGGCGAAGTAGAGCACATCCCTGGTGTCCACCACTCCGCGGCTGATGCTCTCGTAGTGGTGCGCGGTGCCAAGACTCTTCACGAAGAGGTCGCCGCTGCCGAAGAGGCTCATGCGGTAGAGGCTCTCGAAGCCCAGATAGGAGACGGCGCACAGCAAGGCCGCAAGCACGAAGGAGACAATCTGGTTGGTGCTCAGCGACGAGCAGAAGAGGCCTATGGCCACGAAGGCTCCGCCCAGAAGCAGCAGGCCTATGTACGAGCCCACCACGCCGCCGGTGTCGATGTTGCCCACGGGGTCGCCGAGGGCGTAGACGCTGAAGTAGGCCACCAGCGTAGGCAGGAGCGAGATGAGCACCAGCGTCCATGCGGCGAGGAATTTCGCCCACACTATCGTCCAGTCGCCCAGCGGGCGCGTCATCAGCATCTCCATAGTGCCGCTGCGCTTCTCCTCGGCGAGGCTGCGCATGGTGATGGCGGGTATCAGGAAGAGGTAGAGGAACGGCCCTATCAGGAAGAGGCCGTCGAGGCCGGCATAGCCGTAGTCGAGGATGTTGAAGTCGCTCTTGAGCACCCACAACATCAATCCCGTCAGCACCAGGAACACACCGATAATCAGGTAGCCGGTAATCGACGAGAAGAAACCTCGTAATTCCTTCTTATAAAGAGTCCACATACTTTCTACTTTTCACTTTCCACTTTTCACTTTCACCTACTCCCTCCTATCCCCCTTGCTCTTAAGGCTGCGGCCCATATAGAGGCCTTCGCCAAGTTCGGCAACCGTCTCGGCCACCAGCTGGGCGGTAATGCCGAGGATGCGGCGGTCGATGTTCTCCCATATGTCGCCCGTCACGCGGGTGTAGTGCATGCCGTCGTGGGTGGTCACCACTATCGAGGGGATACCCAAGGCGTCGAAGGCACGCGCGTCGCCACGAGGCAGGGTGCGGTCGCCGCCACGCAGCACGTTGTTGCGGCCGGCAACGGTGTCGTGACGCAGCATGTTGTCGTAGAGCGAGGGATACTTGGCGTCGCCGAGCACCATCACGCTGTCGCCGTAGCCGACGTTCTGCACGCCCACGAAAGCTTCCACGCGGCGCATCTGCGGATAGGTCTCCACGAAATGGCGCGAGCCCATATACTGCTGCTCGCCGCCGCTGAAGAGGACGAAGAGAATGCTGCGCCTGGGACGCAGGTTCTTGTCGCTGAGCACACGCGCCGTCTCAAGCAGCGTTGCGACGCCCGAGGCGTTGATGTCGGCGCCGGGGAACAGGCAGGTCTCGCCCTGCATGCCCTGTCCGTCAAGACAGGCGCCCATGACTATAAGCTCTTTGGAGAGGAACTTGTCGGTGCCCTCGAGGAGCGCCACCACGTTGCCCGTAGGCGCCGCCTGGCGGTAGCGGGCGTTGACGTCGATCTCGCCCTTCTTGAGGAGCGAGAAGCTCTGCACCTTGTGGCTCGAGGCCAGCTGGTCGATGCAGTAGTCGAGCGGCTTCTTCTCGCCGTCGAAGATCTCGCGGCCGCAATCGAGGGTCAGGTGCAGTATGGGGAAGGTGGCCAGATGCGGCAGCTCGCCGCACCACACACGGGCCTGCGGCTCGTCGGGCATGCACGAGGTGCTGACGTTGATGGCCAGCATGCCTATGGCTCCGTGACGCTCGGCGGTGCGGGCCTTGTCGCGCAGCGTGCGGTAGCGGTCGGCCACATCGCTGGGTATCCAGTCGGGAACAGAGGTCAGCACGACGGCTATCTTGCCTTTCACGTCCACTTCGCGGTATTCGTTGAAGATGCCTGCGTCCACTCCGTAGCCGCAGAACACCAGCTGGGCGTCGACATAGCCGCGACCCGACACACCGGCGCAGCAGAACTCGTTGCCCAGCGTGAACACGCGGCGGTCGCCTTCGGCGGTGGCCGATCCGCCGGCCGACGACGACTGGCCGCCGCCAAGAGGCATGCGGCGCACGTTGAACTTGCAATTCTCAATCTCGTTGCACTCCACGGCGAAGCCGGCGGTCTTCTGCAGCTTGGCACCGTAGCGCTCCAACACGCGGCTGGCATAGCCGACGGCGCGGTCGTAGCCCTCCGAGCCCGCCAGGCGGCCCTGGTAGGTCTCCGACGCCAACTCCATGATGTGCTTCATCACGCTGTCGGTGCTCACTGTAGGCATGGGCACAGCATCGCGCTTGGCCACGCTGCCCTTCTGTCCGCTGACAGACGCGGCACCAACGGCCATAAAAGCCGCCAAAATCATCGCAACATAGAACTTTTTGCTCTTCATCGTATTATTATTATTTATTATTATTTACTATACGTCAAGCACTTGCGCCGACGGGGGCACAATATGCAATTAAGCAAAGATACAAAAAAATCCGCAATTACCAAAAAATGTTACCCCTTTTTCGCCCATCCGACTCACTTTCGCCCCACTTCCCACCTTTCACCTCTCACCTCTCACATTTCACCTTACCCGCCACGTTTACAGTAACTTACACGATTTTAACATTTCTAAACTACTGAAACTCAACCTTTAAACCCCATCCACTTCACATCCACTTCACATCCACTTCACATCCACTTCACATCCGCCTCACTCCCACTTCACCCCCGCATCACCCTCCGGTGGCGATGATGTGGTGTTGGTGTGTGTTTTTTTGACATTTGTTTGCAATGCCGAAGGGGTGCCGTAGAGGTGGCTTAGAGGTGCCTTAGGGGTTGGGGCTAAAAAAGTTTTTGCCATGTCCCGATTTTTGTGTATTTTTGCAGCGCATTTATTATAGTCAGACACGATGGAAAACAACGATAGCGCAAGCATTTCCAATGCTATTGTAGAACTTGAGAATGTTGCAATTAGCCTCGACGGCGAACCGCTGCTGAAGGATGTAAGCCTTAAGCTGAACGAGGGCGAATTCGCCTACCTTATAGGCAAAAGCGGTGCCGGCAAGACCTCGCTGCTCCGCTCGCTCTACTCCGACATCAAGCTTGACAGCGGCGTGGCGCATGTCTGCGGCTTCGATGTGGTGAACCTGCGCCGCCGCAAGGTGCCGCAGTTGCGCCGCAAGATAGGCATAGTGTTCCAGAGCTTCCGCCTGCTCGACGACCGCTCGGTAGAGGCCAACCTCGAGTTCGTGCTCCGCGCCACAGGATGGAAGAAACGCAACGAGATCAAGAACCAGATAGAGAAAACCCTCGCCGCCGTGGGCATCGCCGACAAGGCCAACGCCCTGCCCCAGCACCTCTCCGAAGGCGAACGCCAACGGGTGGGCATCGCACGCGCACTCATCAACAGCCCGCAGCTGATCCTCGCCGACGAACCCACGGGCAACCTCGACCCCGTGACCTCGGCCGAGATAATGCAGCTGCTGGTGGACATCAACCGCCAGACCTCCACCACGATGCTTATCTCGACCCACGACTTCATGATGATTGACCGCTTCCCCGCCCGCGTCATCGTCTGCGAGAACGGCACGGCTCACGACACGGAATGACACCCGCGCGCAATAAAATGAAAGAAACCGCGTTAAAGCGATACAAATAAGGAAACAAATAACACACGATACCATGAAAAAGATACTGCTGATAGCGTTGAGCCTGCTGCTTGTGGCAGGTACCGTCGACGCCCAGAGTAACAAGACCAAAAGCAAAGGCAAGCAGAAGGAAAGCCCCGTAATCGCCGGCAAGCAGAAGATACGTCAGGTCGACTACATGACCTTCGACAAGTTCACCACCTTCAGCTCGAAGAAGAGCGATCTCTACTTCACCCCTTTCGACTACAGCACAATTCCTTATATCACCGGAGACCCCGTGCCCGCCGCCGTGCGTAGAGCCGCCGGAGCCTTTGTGCCCAAACATAAAGAAGACTGGGGCGAGATGAAACCGGTGATGAACTACCTCGAGAAGGTGTCGAGGGCCACGATGACCATGTGCGCCGTATATGCCGTCAACCCTGACATCACCGACAGCAAAGAACACGACCGACTGGCCGAAGAGGGCCGCAAAGAGGCTCTGGCTTGCCTCGATGTTTTCTCCGCATGGATGAAGAAGAAAGAGTGGCGCAACAAGGTGCAGTACAAGGTGGTAGAGGTCGACTACCGCTACTTCAAGGGCGCCAATTACTATAACGAGCAGAGCAGCGACGAAGTGATACACGTCGGCCTCCTGCTATACTTCGGCAGCAAGAAGAAGGCAATCATCGCCGCCGACACCACAAGCCGCACCTTCAAGGACATCAAGTTCTTCCCGCACGACGCCACCATCGTCGACTCGTGGTACCCCATGCTCGACGAGCTGAGCGACTACCTCAAGGAGAACGACAGCAAGGGCGTGCTGCTGAGCGGATACACCGACAACCAGGGCACCGAGGAATACTGCATCGGCCTCTCGCGCCAGCGCGCCGTGGAGGTGAAGAAAGCCCTGCAGATGCGCGGCATCGACGCCACCCGCATCGAGGTTGAGGCTATGGGTACTGCCGACCCCATCGGCGACAACGACACCTACGAAGGCCGCATAGCGAACAACCGTGTCAAAATCAAGATACAATAACAAGGATACATACCGACGGATATGTGAAACAGAGGGAGACAACATCCCTCTGTTTCAGCAATATTGGTGGATGGATACGGTGTGCAAGGACAAACGGTGGGATGTGATACTGGTCGGCGACGACGGCCACTGCTGCGGCGCCCTGCCGTTCCTCTACGGGAAGAAGCTGGGCCTTAAATACATACTGCTGCCGCAGCTGACACCGTGGAGCGGCCCGTGGCTGAGCGACGGTATGGACGCCCTGGGGCGCAAGGCGACCCTCGGAGCCTTGGCCTACGGCCTGCGCGAGCAGAAGGCCTTGCTCTGCATGCAACGCTTCGCGCCGGGAATCGCCGCCGGCGAATGCCAACGGTTCGCGGAATATGGCTTCGACATTACGACACGCCACACCTACCGCTTCGACCCGATTCCAGAGCCGTCGGCCCTCAGAGGACTTGCCGCTAAGGAACGCCGCAAAGGCATCGACGCAGTGGAGACAGCCTACACGGTAGACCGCAACGTGGACATAGACGAGTTCGCCGACTTCCACACCGCCTACTGGGAACGCCGCAGCGGACACGACCTGCTGAGCCGCGAATTCATCAAGCGTGTGTGCGCCACCGCCTTGTGTCGCAATCAAGCGCTGCTCTATGGCCTGCGCGACAAAGAGGGCACCCTCATGGCGGCGCGCTTCGTGGTGTTCGACAACCACTGCGCCTACTCGCTCCTCTCTGCCCTGCACGCCGACGCCCTGCGCAACAGCATGACGCTGTTGGTGTGGACGATGCTCACCGACCTCCACGGCCGCACCAAGGCCTTCGACTTCGAGGGCGGCATGGACCCCGGCATCGGCCACTTCTACCATTCGTTCGGCACCACCAAGACCGAGATACCCTGCATCTACCGTTCTTGCATCCCCTTCGGCAAAAAGATGCTGCACCTATGAATATCAAGCTGATAGTAGTATCTAAGACCGACGTGCCATATATCCAGACGGGCATCGACGAGTATGTCGGCCGCCTGAAGCACTACTGCGACTTCGAGCTGGTGACCATTCTCGCCCTAAAGGGCATGGGCAAAGCCACCGCCGAAGAAGTCAAGGAGAAGGAAGGCGAACTGATACTCAAGCAGCTAAGCAAGGTCGACTGCACTGTGCTCCTCGATGAGCACGGCAAGGAATACACGTCGGTGGGCTTCTCGGAATACCTTCAGAAACAGATGAATGCAGGAGTGCGCACGCTGGCTTTCGTCATCGGCGGCGCCTACGGTTTCTCGCCCGCCGTCTATGCCGCCGCGCAGCATAAGATATCGCTGTCGCAGATGACCTTCAACCACCAGATGGTCAGGCTGTTCTTCCTCGAACAGCTATACCGTGCCCACACCATTCTGCGGCACGAGAAATATCACAATGCTTAATTAGAGCGACTTCGGCACGAAGTCGATGATGGCATACTGCTCGTCGAAGCGTATGTCGCGCAGCGTCACATGGTCGAGCAGCGACCCCGCCTGCTGGTTCTTGCTCAAAGCCAAAAGTATGCGGTTGCCCTCGAGGGGTTCTATCAGCTCCCCGCCGGGGCGGTTCTTGGCCATGCCGATGGCCTGCTTCACCATGAAGTCGATGCCCATACCGCCGTTGTACGAGATAGTTATATTGCCGTCGGAGACATCCTCCACGGTGAGGTCGAGCCCCACGCTGGCGCTCTTGAAGAGCACGTTGACGTCGTAGGACACCCGCACCGTGTGGGAGTCGCCGCCATAGAAGACTGGCAGTGCACGGCCCGCCTTCTTCTCTATAAGGTCGCTGATTTCCTGATAGGTAAGTCTGATTTCCATGATAGATGCTTATTTCTGCTCGTCGGGGAGCGGCATGCTGGTGTTGTAGGCAAAGTACTGAGTGATAGGTTCGGCGAAACTCTTGGAGACCGGCACCACCTTGTCGGTCTGGTTTAGTTCAAGCAGCAGGCCCATACCATCCTTGCGCATCAGCTTGACATTCTCGGCGTTGACCATATAGCCGCGGTGGCAGCGCATCAGGCTGGTACCCTTGAAGTTCTTCTCGATGTTCTTCATCGAATTGAAGAGGATAAAGGTATCCTCCTTGTCACCATTGATATAGTGGATGTTGACGTAGTTGTCGGCTGCCTCTATATATAATATGTTACTAAGCTTCGTCGAGAATGCCAACCTGCCCCCTTTGGCATAGAAGTTGACATTGGTGTCGACAGGCACCTGTGACGCAGGATCTTGGCGCGCAAGCACCTGACGCACACGGATTAGTTCGTCATGAGTCTCGTGCAAGCGCAATATAAGATATGTAACAGCGGTGGGCACAAACAGCAACCCTACAAAGCCGAGGACAATTGTACCCACAAGGGGAGCCAAATCGACCTTGCCAGCACCGCTTACCGCCCACAGTACCAATGTGATTACAGACACACATACCAGTAACTCGACCACTATCCATACCGCCAAACCCGCTGGGGCCACCTCGTGGGCACGGTTAACGAAGTAAAGGATTACACGGCTCAGTATCAAAGTACCCAAACCCGATATAAGACAGATAGTTACCTGTCCCAAAGGCGACAGACTGGTCAACTGTGTTGTATAGTTGGTCAAAGAGGTGGGCTGACCGAAGACGACAAGCAAAACCGCTGCCACCATCGTCAGTATCAAAAACAGAAAAATGGACTCCCTGCGAGCCAAAAAAGCCCTAATGGACCTTATGTTTATCTGTTGGTCAACGTATATATCGTTCATATTTCACCCAAAATAGCATAATTTCACCCAAAATAACGCTCATTCGCCAATCATATTGTCTTTTTTACAGATTTTAACATTTGTATTATTGGAAAAGGTCGTTCCTTTGCACCGCTTTTTAATAAAAATTAAGACTAATAACACGGGCAACACAGCAAGCACACAATGCCCAAAAACGAATAAAAAAGAATGAAGATACTCGGAACTGGAAGTGCCGTACCGAAACACACTGTCACCAACGACATGTTGTCTGAATACGTCGACACGAGTGACGAATGGATTACGACACGAACTGGCATCAAGTCACGCCAGATTATCACAACAGAACGATTTGAAGAGATGGCTGCCCTGGCCGGTCAACGGGCCATCGAGACCGCGGGATTGGTACCCGAAGACATCGATTTCATCATCTGCCACAACGTCTGCAACGTCTACGTAACTCCCTCGTTGGCAGCACTTGTGCAGCACATCCTTGGCATCAAAGGTCCCAACTGCCCCACCATGGACCTCAACTCGGCATGCGCCGGATTCACCTATGGCTTAGACATTTGCGACGCCTTCCTGCAGACTGGCCGCGCAAACCACATCCTCTACATCTGCGCCGAGGAGGTGACCCGCATGGTCGACTGGACCCAGCGCGAGACCTGCGTGCTCTTCGGCGACGCCGCCGGAGCCCTGGTGCTTGGCAAAGGCGACAACTACCTGGCCAGCAAGCTCACCTCGACGCCCATGCCCGACGTCATCTACTACCGTCTGCCCTGCGAGCCCACCCCATTCGAGACCGGCGAGGGTATCGACACACACATGGCCATGCAGCTCAAAGGCCGCGAAGTGTTCCGCACTGCCGTCACCTCGGCCCAGCGCGACATCAAGGACGTGGTGGTAAAGGCAGGCCTGCAGCTGGAAGACATCGACTACTTCCTTCTCCACCAGGCCAATATGCGAATCGTTGACGCCATCAAACAGACTTTCGACCTGCCGCAGGAGCGCTTCCTCCACAACATCGAGCGTCGCGGCAACACCAGCTCGGCCAGCATCCCCGTGCTGCTCGACGAGAAGGTCCGCGAGGGCGTCATCAAACGAGGCGACTTAATGGTATTCAATGGTTTCGGCGCAGGCTTCGTCACCAGCGCCGCCGTGATGCGTTATTAATTAAAATGTAACATATATATAATTATGAATAGAGTATACATTACAGGCGTGGGCTGTATAACCCCACTTGGAAACAATATTGAGACGCTGTGGAACAGCGTGATTAACGGAGTGTGCGGCATCGACTTCATCCAGCAGATTGACCGCGAGAACCTGCCGGTGAAGATTGCCGCCGAGGTCAAAGGCTTCAATCCCGAGGACTTCGGCATCGACAAGACGATGATACGCCACAACGACCGCTTCGCCCTATTCGCCCTTGCCGCCGCGGCACAGGCTATGGCTGACAGCGGCTTGCGCGTCGGCGAGGATGTCGACCCCACCCGCTTCGGCACCGCCATAGGCAGCGGTATCGGCGGCATCAAGACCTTCGAGCGCGAACACGCCAACAAGCTGCAGAACGGCCTGCGCCGCATATCGCCGCTCTTCATCCCCGAGATGATCAGCAACATTGCCGGCGGCAATGTCGCCATCACCTATAACGCCCAAGGTCCCAACATCCCCGTGGTGACAGCCTGTGCCACAGGCACCCACTCTGTGGGCGAGGCCTACCGCCTCATCCACGAGGGTCGCGCCGACGCCGTCATCACCGGCGGCACCGAGGCTGCCATCTGCGAGATGGCCGTTGGCGGCTTTAACAATATGAAAGCCCTCACTCAGTCCGAGGATCCGATGGCTGCCTCGCTGCCCTTCGATGCACGCCGCAAAGGCTTCGTGCTCGGCGAAGGCTGCGGAATCATGGTGCTCGAGAGCGAAGCCCTCGCCAAGAAGCGCGGCGCCAAGATATACGCCGAGGTGGCCGGTTACGGCAACACCTGCGACGCCCACCACTACACCGCCCCGCATCCCGAATGCCGCGGAGGTGCCCAGTCGATGCGCCTGGCACTGGAAGAAGCCGGCTTCAAGAGCGGTGAGAACCTGTATATCAACGCCCATGGCACCGGCACGCCCCTCAACGACAAGGGCGAGACCAAGGGCATCAAGGCCGCCCTCGGCGAGGAGGGTGCCCGCAAGGCCATGATAAGCAGCACCAAGTCGATGCACGGCCACATGCTCGGCGCCACAGGTGCCGTAGAGCTCATCATCAGCGCCCTCACACTGAGAAACGGCATCATCCCGCCGACCATCCACCTCGACCAGCCCGACCCCGAGTGCGACCTCGACTACACGCCGCACACCGCCCGCCAGTGGCAGGCCGACGTGGCCATCAGCAACACCTTCGGCTTCGGCGGCAACAACGCCACTGTGGCCCTTCGTAAAGTTTAATGGTTAATGGTTAAAGTTTAAAGATATGAACGTACTTAATCGTGACGACATCAAGACCTTCCTGCCCCACCGCGAGCCCATGCTGCTCATCGACGACGTAGTGATGGAAGGCGAGGAAGCCATCGCCCACTACCATGTGCGCGGTGACGAGTTCTTCCTGCAGGGCCATTTCCCCGGCAACCCCGTGGTTCCCGGCGTGATACAATGCGAGATCATGGCGCAGGCTTCGTGCATCCTCGTGCGCGACGAGCTGATCGGCCGCACACCGCTCTACAGCGGCATCAACAACGTGCGCTTCCGCCAGCCCGTGAAGCCCGGCGACGTCATGGAGCTCCGTGCCCACATCACCAGTCGCCGCGGCATGATTTTCTTCGTCGACGCCAAAGCATACGTCGGCGGCAAGGTGTGCTGCCAAGGAGAACTTACATTTGCATTAATAGATAATCCCGTAAAACAATGAAACTGTTAGAGAACAAGATAACCCTCATCACCGGTGCCTCGCGCGGCATCGGCAAACGCACCGCCCAACTCTTCGCCGAGCACGGTGCCACCGTGATATTCACCGACCTGCAGGAGAACGACGCCAGCCGCGAGCTGCTCGCCGAGCTGCAGCAGATGAGTCCCAAGAGCACCTTCATCGCCAGCAACGCCGCCGACTACGACCAGACCATGGCCGTTGCCGAGCAGGTGCAGAAGGAGTACGGCCGCCTCGACGCCCTCGTCAACAACGCCGGCATCACCCGCGACGGCCTGCTGCTGCGCATGAGCCCCAAGGACTGGGATCTAGTGCTCGAGGTGAACCTCCGCTCAGTATTCAACTACTGCAAGGCCTTTGCCCCCATGATGCTCAAGCAGCGCTCCGGCTCCATCATCAACACCTCGTCGGTGGTGGGTGTCAACGGCAACGCCGGCCAGTGCAACTACTCGGCCTCGAAGTCGGGCATCATAGGCTTCAGCAAGAGCCTCGCCAAGGAGCTCGGCTCGCGTGGCATCCGCTGCAACGCCATAGCCCCCGGCCTCATCGAGTCGGCAATGACGCAGGCAATGCCCAAGGAAGCGCACGACAAGTGGCTCGCCGAGATACCGCTGCGCCGCGGCGGCACCGACCTCGACATCGCCCGCACCTCGCTGTTCCTCGCCTCCGACCTCTCCGAGTACATCACCGGCCAGGTCATCTGCGTCGACGGCGGCGTGTCGCTCTAATTAGGAATTAAAACAAAATCACGAGGGGTTTGGGCAATTGTCCAGACCCCTCGTAATGTATTCTGCTGAGATTTTTTTTGCGCAATGGCAGAAATATCGTATTTTTGCATTTCGAACAAAACAACAAAGAACAATGGAAAACAGCGCAATAGATGTGATGCTACAGCATCGGTCGACGAGAAAATTCACTGCCGAGAAGGTCGATAATGCACTCCTGTCCGAGATACTGGAATGCGGCCTGCGGGCCTCGAATACGGGCAACATGCAACTATACAGCATCATCGCCACGCAGCAGGAGACGCTGCGCTCGGAGCTCTGCAAGTTGCACTTCGGCCAGTGCGCCACTGCGCCGCTGTGGCTCACCATCTGCACCGATGTGGAGCGCTACCACCACTACTGCCGCGTGAACGGCTGCGACGAGCCATACGGCAACCTGCTGTGGTTCGTCTCGGCGCTGGTCGACGCCTCGCTCTGCGCGCAGAACATCTGCGTGGCTGCCGAGGCCAAGGGTTTGGGCTTCTGCTACCTCGGCACGGTGAACTACAACACACGCCAGATTGCCGAACTGCTGCAGTGTCCCAAGGGCGTGGTGCCAGTCATAGCCATCGCCATGGGCCATCCCGCCGAAGAACCGCGAATGAGCGAACGCCTAGGACAAGACGCCGTGGTGCACAGCGAGGTGTACCACAACCCCTCGGACGAAGACATCGTGCGCACCCACCGCGTGCGCGACGAGCACCCCTTCAACCGCCAGATGGTCGAAGAGAACGGCACGCGCAACTACTGCGAGATATTCACCACCAAACGCTACCCGAAGGAGATGAACGTGGGCGTGTCGAACGACCTCCTGCAGTTCCTACGCGACAGCGGCATGTGGGACTTTTAGCGACAGCTTTAACGTCATTCTTTCAAGCCATTGTGCCCTTTACCGGTGAGTAAAGGGCACATTTTTTTTACCATTTAAGAAAAAAGGCGTATCTTTGCATTTTTAAAATATAAAAATATTATGGTAGAAATAACACGTACTTTCGACCTGCTCGACCACCTCGTCGAGAACTTCCCCAAGGAGGACATCCTTGCTGGTAAGGTGAATGGCGAATGGGTGAAATATTCTTCACACGACTATTATAAATACGCCCACTACCTGGCCTACGGCCTGTGCGAGATTGGACTGAAGGAAGGCGACCGAGTGGTGACGATGAGCGCCAACTGTCCGGAGTGGAACTTCATCGACATGGCCCTTGCGCTTAGCGGCATCGTGCATGTGCCGATATACCCGACGCTGAATGCGGAGAGCTATCTGCATATCTTCCGCCACAGCGAGGCTGCAGCGGTGTTTGTGAGCACCAAGGTGCTGCTGGGGCGCCTGAAGCCTGCATTGGACCAGCTGGAGCAGCGTCCGCAGGTGTTCACCCTTGCCAACATCGAGGGCGAGCGCCGCATGCTGGAGATATTGAAGGCCGGCATTGCCAGCCGCGACAAATGGATGGGCGAGATAGAGCGGCGCAAGCGCGAGATAAAGCCCGACGACTGGATGACGATGATATATACCAGCGGCACAACTGGGTTGCCCAAGGGCGTAATGCTGAGCCACCGCAACCTGTGCAGCAACTTCCTTGCGCACGCACAGGTGAATCCCTGCGACTACCATTGCAAGTTCTTGTCGTTCCTGCCGCTGAACCACATCTACGAGCGTTCGATGAACTACCACTACCAAGCCAAAGGCATCAGCATCTACTATGCCGAGAGCATGGGTACCATACAGCAGAACATGCAGGAGATAGAGGCCGACGGCTTTTGCGCTGTGCCGCGTGTGCTGGAGATGGTGCACGACAAACTATATGCCGCCGGCAAGGACTTCCGCGGCATGAAGAAGAGCATCTACGACTGGGCCTTCCGCCACGGCAAACGCTACGACTATACACTGCTGAAGAAGGTGAGCATCTTCTACCAGCTGTCGCAGTGGTTCTTGGACAAGGCTGTGTACAGCAAGTGGCGCGAAAAGTTCGGCGGCAAGCGGCTGACGGTGATTACCGGCGGCAGTTCGATACAGCCCGACATGGTGCGCCTCTTCGCGGCTGCGGGCATCAACATCTACGAGGGCTACGGATTGAGCGAGACCAGTCCAGTGATAGCCGTGAACGACCCGGCGCACCACCAAGTGAAGATTGGCACCGTGGGGCCTGTGCTGGAGGGCGTGGAGCTGAAGTTCGACGACGACGGCGAGATACTGACCCGTGGACCGCACATCATGCTTGGCTACTACAAAGACCCGGCATATACCGCCGAGGTGATTGACAAGGAGGGATGGTTCCACACAGGCGACATAGGCGAGCTGGTGGGGGGCAAATACCTGAAGATAACGGACCGCAAGAAGGACATCTTCAAGCTTTCGGCGGGCAAATACGTGGCACCGCAGCTGATAGAGAACATGCTGCGCGGATCGGAGTATATAGAGCAGGTGATGGTTATCGGCGAGAACGAGAAGCAGGTGGCGGCAATTATCAGCCCGAACTTCAACACGCTGCACTACTGGGCACTGAAACACCATCTGCACTACCGCGACAACGTGGAGCTGGTCACCCTGCCGCAGGTACACGACAGAATGCGCAAAGAGCTGGACGAGTACAACAAGTCGCTGGCGCCGCATGAGCAGATAAAGCAGTTCCGCATAGTCCCCGAAGAGTGGACATCGGCGAACAACCTGCTCTCGCCCACGCTGAAGCTGCGCCGCGCACCGCTGATGGAGAAGTACAAAGACCTGGTGGCCGACATCTACGGAAAGGACCGCAGCTCGTCGTCGGGCCTCTTCTCAGCCTTCAAGAGCGTGGAACTGCCCACAATGCCATGGGTGAAGAAGAGTGTTTAGTGTTAAGTGTTTAGTGTCTAGTGGAAAAATGACAATACGCAAGAACATACTGATTGTTGCGGTGGCGGTGCTGCTGTGGGGGTGCGCGTCGCAACAGAAATACGTTTATCTTGAAGACGCCCCGCGAGGCGAAGAGATGGAGATTACGAACAACTACAGCACCACCATATTCCCCGGTGACCAGTTGTATATCTACACCTACAGCCAGTCGCAGGTGGCGGT
>JBGUZF010000080.1:0-16491 GCA_045222795.1 Bacteroidales bacterium | reverse complement strand
GGCAAGGAGAAAGCCATCCTGCGCCGTCACCCGTGGATATTCTCGGGTGCGGTGAAGCGTATCGAGGGTGAACCGCAAGAGGGCGATTTGGTGGACGTTGTCGACGCCCATGGTCAGTGGCTCGCCACAGGCCACTACCAGAATGAGAGTATCATCTGCAAGGTGCTGTCGTTCGACAAGCAGGAGGCTGACTTGCCGATAGAGGAACTGTTGCGCCGTAGGGTGCACAGCGCTGTGGATTACCGAATACAGCTTGGCTTATTCGATTATCATGACGTTGTGGGAAAACAGTCTGCCGATGATTTTACCAATGTGTTCCGTATGGTTCATGCCGAAGGCGACTACCTTCCTGGCTTGGTATGCGACTGGTACAACGGCGTGCTGGTGATGCAGGCCCATAGTGTCGGCATGCACAGCCTCTTTCCTCAGCTTGCGGAAATATTCAAGGAAGAATTGCAACCAGTGGGACTTTGTGCTATCTTCGACAAGAGCAGTGCCACCGTGCCCGGCGGGTGCGAGGATGGATACATATATGGTTCCGAATTGCAAGAACATGAGATAGTAGAAAACGGCGTCCGCCTCCTTATCAACTTCTACGAAGGGCAGAAGACAGGCTTCTTCGTCGACCAGCGTGAGAACCGTGCTCTGGTGCAGCAGCTGGCCAAGGGCCACCGTGTGCTCAACTGTTTCGGCTACACCGGAGGCTTCTCGCTTGCCGCCCTGCGTGGCGGCGCCGAGTATGTCGAGACCGTCGACATCTCGAAGAAGGCCATCGAACTCTGCAACCGCAACGTGGAGCTGAACTTCGGCACTGCCGCCCCCCACCAAGGCACCGTCGCCGACGTCCTCCAGTTTTTAGGTGCAAAAACACCTCTCACCTCTCACCTTTCACCTTTCACCTTTATCATCCTCGACCCTCCCGCCTTCGCCAAGAACCACCGTTCCCTGCAGCAGGGCCTGAAAGGCTACCGCGCTATCAACCAGCGCGCCATGGAGGCCTTGCCCGAAGGTGGGCTTCTGATGACCTTCAGCTGTAGTCAGGCCGTCAGCAAAGAGGACTTCCAGACAATGGTGTTCACTGCCGCCATGAATGCCGGCCGCCGCGTCCGCATAGTGCGTCAGCTACCCCACGCCATGGACCACCCCGTCTCCATCCACCACCCCGAAGGCGAATACCTGAAAGGTCTCCTCCTCCAAGTGGAGTAGTACGTTTTTCAATTATTTTTCACTTTTCACTTTTCACTTCTCACTTTTTTCGTATCTTTGCACAATCTATATTGTGGGCTTTTATGTCCGCAGGTGGAGTTATGTTGTTGAATAATAAATAAAAAGACATAATACAACTATGAAAGTCAACCGCAGAAAAGAACTGTTCCCCAACGTCACCGACGAGCAGTGGAACGATTGGAAATGGCAGGTGAAGAACCGTATCGAGACCTACGAGCAGCTGAGCCAGTATTTCACCTTCGCCCCCGAAGAGGCCGAGGGTATCAAGAAGGCGCTGGCCAAGTTCCGCATGGCCATCACGCCCTACTACCTGAGTCTTATCGACCCCAACGACCCGTACGACCCCATCCGCCGTCAGGCCATCCCCGCCGGTCCCGAGTGCAACATCGCTCCCGCCGACCTCAACGACCCGCTGCACGAGGATGAGGATTCTCCTGCTCCCGGTCTCACCCACCGCTATCCGGACCGCGTTCTGTTCCTCATCACTGACATGTGCTCCATGTACTGCCGCCACTGCACCCGCCGTCGTTTCGCAGGCCAGAAGGACGACGAGAGCCCCAGCGAGCGTATCGAGAAGTGCCTGGCCTATATTGAGAAGACCCCACAGGTGCGCGACGTGCTGCTCAGTGGTGGCGACGCTCTGATGGTCAGCGACCAGAAACTTGAATATATCATCCAGCGTCTGCGCAAGATTCCGCATGTTGAAATCGTCCGCATCGGCAGCCGCACCCCTGTGGTCTGCCCGCAGCGCATCACCCCCGAGCTGTGCGACATGCTGAAGAAATATCACCCCATCTGGCTCAACACCCACTTCAACCACCCCAACGAGTTCACCCCCGAGGCCGAGCAGGCTCTTGCCCGTCTGGCCAACGCCGGCATCCCTCTGGGCAATCAGACCGTGCTGCTGCGCGGCGTGAACGACTGCGTCCACGTGATGAAGAAACTGATGCACGAGCTGGTGCGCAACCGCGTGCGTCCTTACTATATCTACCAGTGCGACCTCTCGATGGGACTCGAGCACTTCCGCACCCCCGTCAGCAAGGGTATCGAGATTATCGAGAACCTCCGCGGCCATACCAGCGGCTATGCTGTGCCCACCTTTGTGGTCGACGCCCCCGGCGGCGGCGGCAAGACCCCCGTCATGCCCCAGTACGTCATCTCGCAGAGCCCCGACAAGGTCATCCTGCGCAACTTCGAGGGTGTCATCACCACATACACCGAGCCGCGTGAATACCATGAGGAGTGCCACTGCGAGGCCTGCCAGGCCAAGCGCCGCGTGGACGAAGGTGTCGCCTCGCTGCTCGAGACAGACCGCATGGCCCTCGAGCCCTCGCACCTGATGCGCCACGAACGCAACAAGAAGAATTGAAAATTGAAAATTGAAAATTGAAATTTAGAATTTGTAATGATTGGAAATTATGGCGTGTAGTTCTATGCGCCATAATTTTCAATTTTCAATTTTCAATTTTCAATTTTACAAACGCCCAGATTGCGGGGTTGAGCACCCTGTCGCTTCTCGACCGCGGCAGCAGTGCCCGCACCGCGGGTCTCGGCTTCGACTACCTGTCGCTCTACGGCGGCGACGTCACCCTCGCCCTCGACAACCCTTCGCTCATCACCGCCGACCTGAACAACCAGGCCGCGCTGAGTTATATCAACCTCTTCCGTGGCGGCAACATGGGCTCGCTGGCCTACGCCCGTAACCTTGGAAAGGTGGGCACCTTCGTCTTCGGCTTCCATTTCAACAGCTACGGCCGTTTCGAGGAGTACGACGAGGAGGACAACTACCTCGGCGACTTCTACGCCGCCGACTACGCCCTCAGCGTCGGGTGGGGCATGTGGCTCGATAGCAACTTCAGCATCGGCGCCAACTTCAAACCCGTGCTGTCGCAGTACGAGCGCTACACGGCGCTGGCCGTGGCCTTCGACCTCGCAGGCAGCTACACCAGCAATGACCGCCGCTTCTCGTCGACCCTCATGGCCCGCAACATAGGGGCGCAGATACTCACCTTCGACGAGACCGTGGAGCATCTGCCCTTCGAACTCTCGGCAGTGCTCTCCTACAATCTTAAGAACGCTCCGTTCCGTGTATTCTTCGCCGCCACCGAGCTGCAACGGTGGGACCTGCGCTATGACGACGAGCTGAACCCCACCTCTCGCACCGACCCCTTTACCGGCGAGGTGACCGAGGAGAGCTGGTTCAAGGGCACCTTCGACAATCTGATGCGCCATACGCTCTTCGGAGTCGAGCTCAACCTCGGCACCGCCCTCTTCGCCCGTGTGGGCTACAGCTACCGTCAGGCGGTGGAGACCGTGGGCGCCGACGCCTTCAACATGAGCGGCTTCTCTTTCGGCATCGGTCTCCGCGGCAAACGCTACGAGTTCAGCTATGCCCGCAGCAACTACCATCTGTCGCAGGCTCCCAACTATTTCACTTTGAGCTATAACTTTTAAGCCATGAGGCTTCAATTCGTTATTTCGAACCAGACCAATCCCTATTGGAATATCGCGGTCGAGAACCATCTGTTGTCGCTGCCCGAGACCGAAGTGGTGACGCTCTACCTGTGGAAGAACCGCCGCACTGTCGTTATAGGACAGAACCAGAATCCATACAGCGAGTGCAACGTGGAGGCTCTGGAGGCTGATGGCGGCTATCTGATGCGTCGCCGCACCGGCGGCGGCGCCGTATACCACGACGACGGCAACATCAACTTCAGCTTCATAGTACCTAAAGCAATGTATGACCAGACACGCCAGTTCTCGGTCATACAGAGGGCTGTGCTCGACTTCGGCATCGTCGCCGAATTGTCGGGGCGTAATGATATCCTCACCGACGGCCGCAAGTTCAGCGGCAACGCCTTCAGCAAAGGCCGCTACCAGGATCTGCACCATGGCACCATCCTCATCAAGGGCAATATGGAAGACTTGCAGCGCTACCTCAAGCCTAAACCGGCAAAACTGCAGAAGCACGGGGTGGCCTCGGTGCGCAGCCGTGTGGTGAATCTGTCAGAATTAAATCCGGAGATTACTTCCGAGAGCATCGTGCCGCACTTGCGGTCGGCGTTCGAGGAGGTGTATGGCGGAAAGGCTGCCGAGGTCGGTTTCGACGACATCATAGCACAGCCCGCGGTGCAGCGCCTGTATGAGGAATTTGCCTCTCCCGAATGGAAATATGGCAGCTGGCGAACCTTCACCGCCCAGCGCAGCGCCCAGTTCGACTGGGGTGGGGTGGAGGTGGACCTCACCATTGATGACAATATCATCCGCGACGTGCAGATAGCCTCCGACGCCCTCGACCTCGCCGCCCTCGACGAGGCACGCCGACTGCTCACAGGAGTCACAACAGAACAGCGCCCCCAATCTGAGAACGCTGTCGTCAATGATATCCTGTCGTTGGTGTATTATTAAAACCAGCCTTTTTGTAAAAAGCCCTGGCGAAAAACTTTTCATGAACAATGGGTGTTTCACTTGTATGTTAAATTTAAAGCACAAGTAAACTGTTGTTTTCCCGCATGTTGTAAATTAAATTTGGTTATTTAACAATAATTATGTAAATTTGCACCTGTCAAACCATAAGAGAAATAGTTTCACCCTTTAATACACAATCATCATGGAAAACACAGAAAACACCAACACCGTTGAAAGCTGCGACTGCCAGCTCGGAAAGCAATTCGTCGATGCGCTGCTGCATTTCCTCTACCGCATCGTCTATTTCCTCTTCATCCTGCCCTTCGGCCTGTGGAAGAACGCTGTGGTGAGAATGAGCAACGCACGTAAATCGGGTTCTCTGGATGTCACCGGCATCAAGACCGACTACCCGTTCCTCTCGTGGCTGAAACGTTTCCTGTTCGAATTCCTCTTCGACGCCATCATCGTCGTCATCTGGATAGTCGGCATCATCATCTCCTTCTACGGTTTCTTCGATCATCTGGGCCATCATGCGAAGTTCGGTGTTGCCTTCGGCGAACTCTTGGTAAGCCTATATGGTTTCTATGTGGCTCCTATCGCCGTCACCATCATCCGCGACCTTACCACCATCTGTGTGGTGATGCCTATGCGCTGGATGATCAGCTTCCTGCGCCGTCCGGCCAAGACCTACGACCTCACCCACGAGGGTAAGATTGAGAAGTAAGCATTCTGCACTACAAAAGAAAAACGGGAGCATTTCGCTCCCGTTTTTTGTTTTCTTTATTCGTACCTCAACGCCTGTATCGGGTCGAGGTCGGCGGCCTTGCGGGCAGGGTACCAGCCGAAGAAGAGGCCCACGGCGGTGCAGACGGCAAAGGAGATGAGGATGGCGCCGACATTCAAGGCGAATGGCAGCTGCTCGATGAGGGCGGCGGCAATGGCATAGATGCCGAGTCCGAAGATGATGCCCAGCAGGCCGCCGGTGAGTGACAGCACGACGCTCTCGGTGAGGAACTGCATCATGATGTTGCCGCGGCGGGCGCCGATGGCTTTGCGCAATCCTATCTCGCGGGTGCGCTCGGTGACGGTGACATACATGATGTTCATGATGCCGATGCCGCCGACAAGCAGCGAGATGCCGGCAATGATGGAAAGCACCAAGACGACAATGGAGAGGATGCCGTTGAGCTGTTCCATTGTCTCGCTCTGGACTTCGATGCGGACATCGTCGGGGTCGTCGGGCGCAAGGCCGTGGATGGAACGCAAGATCTGTTGTATCTCGGTGACGGTGTAGTCGTTGTCGGCAGGGTTGGCACATGATATCTTTATCTCGCTGAAGTAGTTGTCGCCGGTGAGGCGTTTCATCACCGTGGTGTAGGGCATGACGACGAGGTCGTCGAAGTCGTAGCCGAACTTCTTCTCGCGGTGCTCGAAGAGGCCTATGACGGTGACAGGCATGTCGCCGCAGCGTATGGTCTGGCCGATGGGGTCTTCGCCGTCGGTGAAGAGCTTCTCGGCAACGGTGGGGCCTATGACGCACACCTTGGCATAGGAGAGCACGTCGGCGGAGTCGAACATGGTGCCGGTGGATATGTTCATGTTGTTGAGCTCTAGGTAGTATTGGTTGGCTCCTTCGATGGAGCCGCTGTGGCTGTTGTTGCCATAGACCAGTGGCGACGAGGCGTAGGATATGGGCGATATGGCGTAGATGCGTGTGCAGCCGTCGCGCAGAGCTTCGAAGTCGGCGTTGTCCATCTCGTGGAGCAGTCGCCAGTAGCCGCCGTCGCGGTCCCACTGGCCTCGGACGGAGATGGTGTTGGTGCCCATCGACGAGAAGGTGTCGCTCATCACCGAGGTGAGGCTGGAGCCGAGGCTCATCATGATGATGACCGACGAGATGCCGATGATGATGCCGAGCATGGTGAGGAAGGTGCGCATGCGGTTGCGCAGCAACGCCCGCAGGGCCAGCCGGAGGGTGTCGATGATTATCATAGCGATTGCAGCATTTGGGTGGCGGAAAGCGGTGTGTTGGGTGTGTCTTCGACGATGCGGCCGTCGCGGAGGCGTATGATGCGGGTGGTGAGGGCTGCGATGTCGGGCTCGTGGGTTACGAAGGCTATGGTCTTGCCTTGGGCGTGGAGGTCCTGGAAGAGGGCCATAATCTCGTAGGAGGTGCGTGTGTCGAGGTTGCCGGTGGCTTCGTCGGCGAGGATGAGCACGGGGTCGTTGACTAGGGCGCGGGCTATGGCCACACGCTGCTGCTGGCCGCCGGAGAGCTGGGCCGAGGTGTGCTGCATGCGGCTCTCGAGGCCCACAAGTTTGAGGGCGTCCTTGGCGCGCTGGGTGCGCTCGCGGGGCGACACATGACGGTTGTAGAAGAGCGGCAGCTCGACGTTCTCGAGGGCCGTGGTGCGGGGCAGGAGGTTGTAGCTCTGGAAGACGAAGCCTATCTTGCGGTTGCGGATGGAGGCCAGCTGGTTGTCGTCCATGAGCTGCACGTCCTCGCCGTCGAGGCGGTAGGTGCCCGAGGTGGGGGTGTCGAGGCAGCCGAGGAGGTTGAGGAGTGTCGACTTGCCGCTGCCGCTGGTGCCCATGATGCTGACGAATTCGCCCGGAGCGATGGAGAAACTGACGCCGTCGAGGGCGTGCACGGTCTCGTCGCCAACGGTGAAGTGTCGGTGCAGGTCGGTTATTTCAATAGTGTTCATCACTCAAACATAATATTACTCTTGCGGTCGGCTTTCTGCTGGGCGTAGTCGACAATGGAGGTGACCACAGTGTCGCCTTCGCCGAGGCCGTCGGTGACGACGGCTTTCACCTTCGACTTGCTGCCAAGTGTGACGCTGCGGCGTGTGAGCTGGCGGCCGTTCTTCACCCAGACGCAGGTGTTGGTTGCAGGATTGTCGGATTGCTTGACGGCTTGAGTGGTGTCGATGGTGTAGCCTTGTTTTGTGAGGGCGGCGAAGGTGGCCTCGTCGGGGTGCAGCTGGGTGGCGTAGAGCGGCAGGCAGAGGCCGTTGTCGCTCTTGACGACGATGGATACCGAGGCCGTCATGCCCGGGAAGAGTTTCTCGTCGGGGTTGCTGGCGGTGATGATGACCACGTAGGTGACCACGTTGTTGCTCATCTGCGGCTCCATGCGTATCTGGCTCACGGTGCCGTGGAACTCTTCGCCGGGGTAGGCGTCGACCTTGAAGGTGACATCTTGGCCATCGCGTACCTGTCCGATGTCGGCCTCGTCGACCTTGGCCTCGACCTGTATCTCGGTGAGGTTCTTTGCGATGGTGAAGAGGTTGGGCACGCTGTAGGCCCCCTGCACGGTCTGGCCTTCCTCGACCTGCTTGCTGATGACTACGCCGTCGATGGGCGAATAGATCTCGGCATAGCGCAGCTCGGTGAGGGCGTTGTCGTAGTTGGCCTTGGCGGTGACCAGCTGGTTGGCAGCCTGCTCGAGGCGTGCCTCGGCCTGGTCGTATTCCTCCTGCGTGGAGGCTTTCTGCGCGAAGAGCTGCTTCACACGGTCGAAATCCTTCTGGGCGAGGTTCTTCTGGCTGGTGGCCACCGAGAGGTTGGCGCGGTTGAGGTTGACGTTCTCCTGCAGGAGCGACTTGTCGAGCTCGGCGAGGAGCTGGCCCTGCTTGACGCGGCTGTTGTAGTCGACGTAGAGTTTCTTCACAATGCCGCTCACCTGGGTGCCCACGGTGACCTTGTAGACAGGCTGCACCACGCCGGTGGCGGTTATGGTCTCGCTCAATTGCTCGGTGGCGACGGCAATGCTGTTGATCTCATAGGCTCCAGTCTTTTTCTTGCCTAGGAGCGACAGGACGACGATGACGATGATTGCGGCAGGAATAATCCAGAGCCAGCGACGTTTCTTATTCTTCTTTTCCATGGTTTATTTTCCTAAATAAATCTTGAGAATCATTTCGGATATAATATATGTATATTTGCTTTGCACGTAGTCGTTGACGGCCGACAGGCAGCGTTCCTCCTGTTGCAGCAGCTCGGTGGCCGAGACGGTGCCTGCCTGGTATTTGGCCCGGTAGGTCTGGAGCGAGGCTTGTGTGGCCTGCTGCATTATCTGGCATGCCTCGAGGGTGTTGCGTGCTTGCTGCAGGGTGCGGTAGCGCTCGTCGAGGGTCTGCTGCATCTCGTCGCGCATCTGCTGCATCTGCAGTTCGGCCTGCTGGATGCCGAGACGGGCCTGCTTAACCTGAAGGCGTGTGTAGCCGCGGTTGAGTATGGGGACGCTGAGGCCGAGGCTGAGGGTGGTGTTGATGCCACCTGAGGTCACCAGCATGCCGCCGGCGTCGGTGCGCACGTGGTCGCCGCCATAGTAGGAGGCGTAGGCATTGAGGCCCAGCTGCGGCATGTGGCTGCCTTTGGCCATCTTCAGCTGGTACTGCGCTTTCTCCAGTTCGAGGCGGCTCATCTGCATCTCGGGCAGCGAGTCGACGTCGAGCTGCCATTGGTCGTCGGAGGGTTGCCAGTCGGTTATAGGCTCGACGGCGAGGGCCACGCTGTCGGCGAGGCCGATGAGGGTGCGCAGCCGTTGCAGACCGTTGTCAATGGCGAAGTCGGCGTTGTTCATGTCGCTCTCCGACCGTTTCCAGTTGGCCTTGAGTAGCAGGTAGTCGCTCTCCAGCAGGCGGCCGGCGTTGTAGCGTGCTTCGGCGTCGTCGGCCTGCTTGCGCGACGACTCGTTCAACTCGGCGAGGTACAGGCGCCGCTCCTGGTTGGCGAGCACCTCGAGGTATGTGCTGATAATCTGGACGGCCACGTCGTTGCGGCTCTTCTCTACGCCGTAGTCGCTGCGTTGTTGCTCGGCCTTGCTGCTGCGTAGGGTGTTGACGTTGTTGAGACCGTCGAAGAGAGTCCAGCTTGCGCCGGCACCATAGCTGGTGTTGGTGGTAGTGGTGCCGCGGAAGAAGGCCATGTCGGCACCTGCCGATGCGGCGAGGGTGGGGGTGAAGTTCCACCGAGCCTGCTCGAGTGCCGCTGCCGCAGACTTGCGTTGCAGTTGTGCCGTGAGCACTGTGGGGCTGTGGCCGTAGGCGTAGCGCATGCAGCTGTCGAGGGTCATGCGCACGGTGTCCTGCGCCGACAAGGTGAAAGGTGAGAGGTGAAAGGTGAGAATTATGCTTGCGCACAATAGTATTTTGTTTAGTCTCTTCATAGAATTATTGTTTCTTTTTTTATAACTCCTAACTTCTAACTCCTAACTTTTCCTAAGTACTATCCTGAAGCAGCTGCCCTGTCCAGGGACGCTGTATTTGAGGTATAGGCGGCCGCGGTGGTATTGGTTCACTATGCGGCGTGCCAGCGGCAGGCCGAGGCCCCAGCCGCGCGTCTTGGTGGTGAAGCCGCTGTCGAAGATATGCTTCTGCACCGCTGTCGACATGCCGCGGCCGGTGTCGCTGATGTCGAGGTATATCTTGCGGGCGTCCTGCGAGGCGGTGATGCTTATGGTGCCGTCACCTTCCATGGCGTCGACGGCATTCTTGCACAGGTTCTCTATCACCCACTGGAAGAGGTGGCTGTTGATAGGGGCTATGAAGGGCTCGCCGTCGGGAAAGGCCACGTTGAACTTCACCCTGCGCGGCGTGCGGCTCTGCAGGTAGGCCACGGCGGCGAGGGTGGCCTCGCGCACGTCCTCCTCCTTGAGCTCGGGCACCGAGCCAATCTTCGAGAAGCGGTGCGTGATGGTCTCGAGGCGTTGCAGGTCTTTGCCCACCTCGGCGGCGTACTCGTCTGTCAGTTCCTTGCCGTGCAGGTATTCCACCCAGCCCGAGAGCGAGCTGATGGGGGTACCCAGCTGGTGCGCCGTCTCCTTGGCGAGGCCGGCCCAGATGCGGTTCTGCTCGGCGGTGCGTGCGGTGCGGAACAGGAAGTAGCTCACCACCACAAGCACCAGGGCTATGAAGATGTAGAACAGCGGCAGCCAGCGCAGCGAGCGCAGCAGCGGAGTCGACGAGTAGTGCACATAGGCACGCGAGCCGTCTGGCATGTTAATCTCGATGGGGTCGTTGTTGAAGCGCAGCGTGTGGAGCTGTATGCTGTCCATGTTGCCGTAGGCTATCACATGGCTGTGTGTGCTGTCGAAAATCACCACGGGCACCAGCACCGAGTTCTGCGTGATGTCGGTGAGGAAGCTTTGCGTGAAGCCGTCGAGCACCTCGCGCAGACGTGTGAAATACTCCGACTCCTTGTAGTAGAGCGTCATGCGCATGCCCCAGATGCGGTAGTGGAATGGCGGGTTCACCGAGTATTCCTCCAGCAGGCAGCCGTCGAGCTTCTGACCCGCCAGTTCCTGCGGCACGGTGATGATGGAGTCTTTCGAGGTGGTGATGATGATGGGTGTGTGCGAGCTGTCGACGATATAGTTGACGTAGGCGAGGCTGAACTTAAGGTCTGTCGAGAGGTCGGGGTCGTTGAACGACTGCAGTATGTCGGTGTAGAGCCGCATCTTGCGGTGCTCGTCGAGCATGGCCTCCTGGAAGAACTGCGCCGTGGCGGCAGCCATCTGGTTGCGCTGGCCCACGGCGTTGGCCCACAGGCGCACCTTCTCCTCCTCGCCTTGCCGTATCTGCTCGGCGATGCGCTGCACCTGCCATAGAGCCGCCAACGCCATCACGATGGTGACTCCCATGATTATCCATTTCAGTCTAGCTTTCATGTCTCTTTTTCTCTATCTCCCGCTTTGCGAAATCTTGGAAATCTTAGAAATCTGGATTCTTGCTGATTTACCAAGATTTGTATGTTGTAAATCTTAGAAATCTATTATGTGTAATCTTATATTTCCAAGATTTTTAGGATTTCCGCCGCAGGCGGGGAGTTCAATTCTCAATTCTCAACTCTCATTGTTCTAGCGGGACTTATGCCGCTGATGTAGCGGGCCGGGAGCAGCAGGGCCAGCAGGCACACCGCCACGGTGCCGAGGGTTATGGCCACGTAGGTCCAGGCGCTTATCTCCACCGGCACGTGGGCCATCGAGTAACTCTCGGGGTCGAGGGTCAGCAGGTGCCAGCGCTGCTGCACGTAGCTCAGCGCCAGCGCCACGGCGTCGCCTATCAGTACGCCTATGACTATCAGCCGCGAGGCTTTGAGCAGGAAGATACGGCGCACCGAGCGGTTGCAGGCACCCAGGGCCTTGAGCAGACCTATGGTGGCGCTCTTCTCGAAGATCATTATCAGCAGGGCCGACACGATGGCCACTGCCGACACGAGGCACATGATGGCCAGTATCAGCGTGATGTTGGCCTCCAGCAGGTCGAGCCACGAGAAGAGGGCAGGGTTGGCCTGCCG
This sequence comes from Bacteroidales bacterium, assembly GCA_045222795.1. Lineage (GTDB taxonomy): Bacteria > Bacteroidota > Bacteroidia > Bacteroidales > P3 > Colimorpha. Next base: position 4,551 of record JBGUZF010000080.1, on the reverse strand, counting down.
CACGGTGGTCATCTGCAGGTCGTAGGGCAGCTGCTCCACCACGCGTGTCGCCGTCTCGTCGAGGCGGTCGAAGTCGTCGACCAGCAGCTCATAGCCGCCTACCTGCGGCGCATCTGCGCCGTTGGCTCCTGTGCAGTCGCCCTCGACCCAGCCGTTGATGCGCTGCACCTGTCGCAGGTCGCCCACCACGTAGAGCTCGTCCATCTCGGTGAGGTCGGTGTTGTAGAGTCCGCAGACCGTGAAGGCTCGCGAGCGGTATCCGTCGCCGTTCCAGAAATAGGTGCGCAGCTTGTCGCCTACGGCGAGGTGGAGTTTCGAGGCTATGGTGGTGGAGACAAGCACTTCGTTGCTTGTTGAAGCCGACAGGTTGGGCAGTGCGCCGTCGGTGAGGCACGAGGCGAAGAACGTGGTGTCGTAGTCGGCGCTGAGGCCGCGCAGCATGATGCCGTAGATCTGCTCCGCTGTCTTCACCATGCCACCTTTGTTGGCATAGCACTGCAGGTGCTTGACCCCCGGGGTGGCGCGCAGCGAGGCCACGAGGGCGTCGTCGACGGCGATGGGCGTGTCGGCGTAGGCCAGCTGGCCGCTGAACGAGCCTATGGTGATATGGCTGCCGAAGCCCACCACCTTGCCGCTGATGTCGGCCTGGAAGCCGCGCAGTATGCTCACGGCCATCACCATGACCACCACGCCCAAGGCTATGCCGGCCACGGCGATTGTCGACAGCGGACCGGAGAACCCTCCGCCCCTGCGCGGCATAAACCGCTGTGCTATGAATCTCTCGAAGGACATTGAGTGGGTAGTGGGTAGTGGGTAGTGGGTAGTGGGTAGTGGGTAGCAAATGCCTCGAGTGCTACACACTATCCACTACCCACTAACAACTAGAACGCAGTGACAATACCCATAAAATCTGCTGCTTTCAACGAGGCACCACCGATGAGGCCGCCGTCGATGTCGGGGCAGGAGAAGAGCTCCTTGGCGTTGCTGGGCTTGCAGCTGCCGCCGTAGAGGATGCTTATCTCGTCGGCCACCTCCTTGCCGTACTTGGCGGCGAGGAGCCCGCGGATATGGGCGTGGATCTCCTGAGCCTGCTCGGGCGTGGCGGTCTTGCCAGTGCCGATGGCCCACACGGGCTCGTAGGCTATGACTATCTTCTTGATGTTCTCGGCATCGAGGTGGAAGAGACCCTTCTCGACCTGGGTCTTCACCACGTCGAACTGGCGGCCCGCCTCGCGCTCTTCGAGCACCTCGCCAACGCAGACGATGGGCTTGAGGTCGTGCTTCAGCAGCTGGTCGACCTTGGCGGCAACGAGGGCGTCGGTCTCGCCGTAGTAGGCGCGACGCTCCGAGTGACCCACGATGCACCAGTCAATCTCACAGCTCTCGAGCATCTCGGCGCTCACCTCGCCGGTGAAGGCACCCTTGTCGCGGTCGCTCACATTCTGTGCGCCGACCTGGAAATAGCTGTCGTTGGCGTAGTCGCTGGCCATCTCGATATACGGGAACGGCGGGCAGACGACGACTTGCTCGTCGCGGGGCAGTTCAACTTTCTCTAGCTCGGTCATCAGGTCGTCGAGCAGTTCATCGGCTTCGTTGAAGGTGAGGTTCATCTTCCAGTTGCCGGCAACAATGTGTTTTCTCATATCGGTAATTGATTTTAATTAATATTCTAATTTTTATTTAACGCCCGCCTGGCGTTTTTATTATATCGCCCTACATTTTTTACACTAATTGAAATAAAATTCATATCTTTGCAGTTGAAAACACAACTTAAATACAAAACCAAAACAGCCCGAGATATGAGACATTACTTCAAACCTGCCATTGTTGCAACACTGCTGTTGCTTACCATTTTTGCTCCGCGGAGCGGTGCTTTTTGCCAATCTGGCGGTCATTTCGAGTGGGTCAAAGGGTGGGGCACTTCGGAAAACTATGGATGCGATATTAGGGGTTCTGTCACCGACAGCGTGGGCAACCTTTACATTCTCGGGCAGTTCCGCAACGATTCAGAGTGGGGTACGGGCTGGAGTGCCGAGCGCCTGCTGCCCATGGCTCCTTATGGCCCTAATGCAAACACTCCCAACGTTATTATTGCCAAGATTTCGCCCGATGGCGAGATGGTATGGAGAAAAGTTATTCATACCAACAACAGTACATCCAATACACCCTATGATATCAAGAAAGTTGGCGACACGGCGTTTGCATGCCTGGTGCAAATGAGGTTGCCCACGGAAGACTGCCACACCTATTACCTCGATACACTTATACCCGACCGGTCCGATTATCCTGTGAGCAGCATGTATGTAAGGAGTGCTGTTCGCACGGCTTTTATTATGCTGGATTTCGAGGGAAATGTGATAGAACAGCATTTTCTATACCAGACGTATACCGACACGGCGGGCAATGATATAGTAAAATATTACCCAAACGATACTGTTCCTTGGTACAGCGGGCATTGGTTCAGAGAGCCATCGTTCGATATTGACGGCGACGGCAATATTTATATCTGTAGGGCGTCCAAGGATTGGTTAAATGATTCTGTCAATGCCCAAAATGGAACAATCCGAGGCATCAAGTTTTGGGTGGACAACCGAAAGGTGGGTGAGTGTATCAACGAGAGCCGACCTATGTTTTGGTACCCTCAGATAATGAAGTTCTCGCCGCATTTCGACACAATGCTGGCATCTAGGTATATAGTTCAAAAAAATTGTAATATTGAGTATGAATTAACGTATTTAGGAACCAAATTAGATGCAAATGGTAATGTGTATACTATTCTCCATATGTACCAGATTGGGGATTATTTGGCTGACTCTATTATCATTGATTCCCTGCAAAATATTTATTACAAACATAATGATAAGGCTGTGGAAAAAGATATATTGGTTCAATTCAGCGACGACTTAACACCCAATTGGTTGATAACACTTGACGACAGTGTAATCTCTACAAACACAGATGCCCCCTCATGGCTTCTTTTTCAGTCCATTGATTTCGATTATGATAATAATATATTGTATCTGTCAGCAGGGACAGTCCGAGCTACTTTTTGTGATACAATAAATTTTTATTCCATTTTAACATATCGAGGGACGCCATTGAGAATTAAAAACAATGCTTTCTTTATAGCATTTAATCTCGAGCATAACCCTCCAGAATTATATTCATACGGTGTAGCTCCTGGTATTATGGAAAGTGCAATTTGCGAAAACGTTAATAATGGGGTGATTTATAAAGGGAACCGTGTCTTTATGCAAAGTAAATTTATTGGAGGAATGAAATTCCCGGGACGAACAATCAGGTTCAGTACTAAATATGATCGAGGAGTCGGATTCGCGATTTTTGACAGTCAAGGCAATGTAATTGGCGGAGAAAACTACAATTCGATATCACCAAATAATCAGACAAGTGCATTGTCGTTACACGACAGCATATTGTATTTAATGGGAACATTAACCACCGACGCTCAATTTGGTGATATACCATATCCTATACAAATAGGGAAAAGTAGACAAGTCTATATCGCCAAATACGTCGACACCTCGTTTATGACACCATACGTACGGCCGACAAACAACCGAATGGCAACACCCATAGACGATGCATTGCTGCTTTATCCCAATCCTGCTTCCGGCAAAACAAGCATCAATGCCATAGACGAGCCGATAGTTGAGATATCGGCATTGTCGATGTCTGGCGTAAAGACCTTTGTCCCATACAGCGGGAACACCATCGATACCGAAAGCCTTCAACCAGGAATATATATCCTTGAGATTGTCACCCTTCACAACAAGTATCACCACAGATTCATAAAGCTATGAAAAAGTCAGTATTTCTTCTCTGTGCTGCAATCCTTGCAGCCTTCGCGCTGTCGGCCCAGGAGCCCGTGAACCCTCCCGGAGGCAACACGCCCAACCCGTGCGGTGTCGTTGTCACTGGCGACTTCGATTCCGAGTGCTTCTACAGCTTAAAAGACGAGTATTTCGACGAATACCCCGACCTGATGATAGCCTGCAAGCATTCCACCGTCACCTATACAGCCTATACCTACACTGGCACAGCCACGGTGTCGGAATAGACGGTCTATTTCTGGCAAAAAAGGTGCGGCAAAAATAAACTGTCGCACCTTTTTTTGTCGTATGATACCACCCCTCATGACCCTTGATTTTCAGGGTCAAGCAGCCACCAAGTCTTACTCAACGCCTACTCATCGTCTTATTATCGCCTTATCAAAATTTACTTTAGTAAGCAATAATACGCCGATGACTACGTTATGATAGGTGTTTAACAAGTAAATAACCCCTAGTTATGGCAAAGCAGACGGTGGGATATCTGGGAGGGTTCCAGGGAACTCTCGGACCTGCAATAGGTTACATGTGGAACGGGAAGTGGTGTGTGCGGTCGCGGCCCACGGCGGTGCGCAACCCGCGGACGCCGGAGCAGGTGGCGCAGCGCGAGATGTTTCGTCGCGAGGTGCAGCTGGCTGCGGACCTCGGCGACGCCGTGCGGATAAGCATGCGCGACATGGCGCGTGAGGTGGGCATAACCTCG
>JBGUZF010000079.1:0-13770 GCA_045222795.1 Bacteroidales bacterium | reverse complement strand
ACCACGCTGCCTGCCGCCGAGCCACGTCCGGGGCCCACGCTGACACCCAGCTCCTCGCGGGCGGCACGTATGTAGTCGCTCACGATGAGGAAATAGCCTGGGAAGCCCATGGTCTTGATGGTGTGCAGCTCGAAGGTGATGCGCTCTTTTATCTCCTCCGAGAGCTCCTCGCCGTAGCGTTTGTGGGCTCCTTCCCACACCAGGTGCTCCAGGTAGTCGGCCTCGAACTTGATGCGGCGCAGTTTCTCGTAGCCGCCGAGCTTCTTTATCTTCTTCTCGGCGTCCTCGCGGCTCAGCACCACCTCGTGCTTGTCGTTCTGTGTGAACTCGTCGAAGAGCTGCTCGTCGGTGAACTTCTCGCGCCACTGCTCCTCGGTGCCGAAGCTTTCAGGTATTGGGAACACGGGCATCAGTGGGTCGCTGTCGATGCTGTACACCTCCACTTTGTCGGCGATCTCCATGGTGTTCTCCAGCGCCTCGGGCAGGTCGGCAAAGATGGCTTCCATCTCCTCGGGACTCTTCAGCCATTCCTGCTTGGTGTAGTGCAGGCGGTTGGGGTCGTCGTAGTCCTTCTGCGTGGCCAGGCATATCAGGTGGTCGTGGGCTTCGCCGTGCTCCTCCTCCACGAAGTGGGCGTCGTTGGTGGCTATAATCTTGATGTTGTGCTTGCGCGCCAGCTCAATCAAAACGGGGTTCACCTTCTGCTGCAGTTCGTAGGTCTGGTAGTTGGCGTTGGGCTTGTCGGTCTTGTGGCGCATCAGCTCTATGTAGTAGTCGTCGCCGAACACCTCTTTGAACCACAACACCGCCTGCTCGGCCTCGTCGAGCTTGCCCGCCATAATCAGCTGTGGTATCTCGCCGCCGAGGCATGCCGAGCATACGATGAGACCTTCGTGGTATTGCTTCAGCACGTTGTGGTCAATCCTTGGACGGTCGTAGAAACCGTCGGTATATGCTATCGAAGCCAGCTTGCACAGCGAGTGGTAGCCTTTGAGGTTCTTGGCCAGCAGTATCAGGTGGTAGCCTGAGCGGTCCACGATACGTTCGCGCCCGTTCTCGGGGTTCAGCTCCTTGAAGTTCTTGTCCTTGTCGTAGAGAGTGCGGCGGGCGCAGTAGGCCTCGGTGCCCACAATGGGCTTGAATGCCGGCTCACCCTCGGCGCGGCCCTTGTTCACCTTGGCTACAGTGTCGAGGAAATCCTTGATGCCGAACATATTGCCGTGGTCGGTCAGGGCCATGGCGTACATGCCGCAGCGCTTGGCCTTGGCTACAAGGTCGGGAATCTTCGACATTCCGTCGAGCATCGAGTAGTGCGAGTGCACGTGTAGGTGAGTGAATTGTGCCATAGCAGCAAGAAATAATATTGCTGCAAAATTACACTTTTTTTTCCATCCTTTGACCATTGTTGAAAACTATTTTCCCCTCATCCCGCTAGGATTTGCCTACCGCCTGTAGCAGTGCACCATAGGCGCTCTTCGCTGCCCCATCGATATAATTGCCGCCATTGGATTTGTTACATAAATTTACATCGGAGGTCAATAATATTTCGAATACTACGTTTATGTATAAATTAAAAGTGCGATATTCTTGGGGAAATTGAAAATTAGATAAAAACCGTAATAAATGAAAAGAACTGTCATCGTCTTTTGGCTTGTGGCTGTGACGCTGCTGTGTTCGTGTGGCGGCAAGAACAAGGTTTCGTCGGGATGGACCGACTCTGTAATGGTCGAGACGCTCGTTGTCGGCGATGCCGACAGCCCGACTGAACGCAACTATGTTGGCGACATCGGGTCGGAGCAAGAGGTGTCACTCTCGTTTGTGCTGGGAGGCACGCTGACCAAGACGGCCGTGAAGAACGGCGACCGTGTGGCCAAAGGACAGCTATTGGCCGAGGTCGACGCCACCACGGCGCAGAGCATGCATACCGCTTCGCTGGCCACGCTGCGCCAGGCCGAGGATGCCTACCGTCGAATGGAGGCTGTGCACCGCGAGGGCGGCATAAGCGAAGTGAAATGGGTCGAGATGGAGACCAACCTTGAGAAGGCGCGCCAGGCCGAGGTGAGTTCACGCAAGCGTTTGGAGGAATGCTCGCTCAGGGCACCGTTCGACGGCGTGGTGTCGTGCGGCACCCACCTTGTGGGGCAGGAGATGCGCCCCGGTGAGGTGTTTGCCCGCGTGCTCGACATGAGACGCCTGCGGGTTCAGTTCTCTGTCCCCGAACAGGAGATATTGCTCATAAAAGTCGGCGACACGGCCACGGCAGTGGTGCCTGCCTTGGACAACGAACCTCTGACGTTGCGCATAAGTGACAAGAGCCTTAGCGCCAATCCACTGGGCCATACCTACAAGGTCTATGCCTCTGTGGTGTCGGGCAATGTGGCGAAACTGCTGCCCGACATGGTGGCCAAGGTGAATGTCAAGTTGAGCGCCATGGGCGGTATCGTGGTGCCAAGCGACTGCCTGCAGACTATGCCCGAGGGCACGGTGCTGTGGGTGGTCAAGAACGGCAGGGCAGAACACCGCGTTGTCAAGGTGGGCGACTTCATACGCAACGGCGTGGTGGTGAAGGAAGGCCTTGACGCTGGCGACACGGTAGTGACCGCCGGCAAGCAGAAACTGTATGTGGGTGCCAAAGTAAAAACAGTAAGCTGTGGGTTGTAGGCGTCAGCCGCTTAAAACTCAAAACTCATAGTTTACAGCTTAAAACTAAATCTTAGCGTTTTATGGCAGCGAGGAGAACCATGATAGGAGGCGCGATGCGGAGTTTCCCGCTGATTGTGTTCTCGATAATAATAACCATTGCCATCGGCATCTATGCCTTGCCGAACCTCAACAAGAACGAATTTCCCAACGTGAAGATAAAGCAGGGTGTGGTGGCCGTGGTCTATCCCGGCGCCACAGCCGAGGAGATTGAGGAGCAGGTGGCCGGAAAGGTGGAGGAGTTTCTGTTCACCTTTACCGATGTCGACAAGAACAACACCTATTCCTACAGCCAGAACGGAATGCTGTATGTCTTCGTGTCGTTGGTGCATTCCGACGACGACCCCAAGCTTACATGGTCACGTATCCGCGAGGGTCTGTCGCTGTATAGGCTTACCAACTTGCCGCAAGGGGTTGCCGCTACGGCGGTGATAGACGATTTCGGCAATGCGTCGTCGCTGCTGCTGGCCATAGAGAGCGGCGAACGCTCGCCCCGCGAACTGGAGGCTGTCGCCAAGCAGTTGTCGGCACGCCTGCGTAGCATCAAGGAGATGGGCCGCATAAGCATTGTGGGCGACCAAAAGGAGGAGATAGCGGTGCTCATGGACCCGATGAAGCTCACGCAGTATGCCATCTCGCCTTCGGTGGTGTCGGCCGAGCTGGCGTCGCATGGCTTCCGCACCATCTCGGGCAAGCTGAGCAACGACGAGGGCAGCGCCATGGTGCAGGTGACCATACCTTATGGCAACCTACACGAACTTAGCGAGCTGGTAGTCTTCGCCGACCCAGCGACAGGACAGACGCTGCGACTGCGCGACGTGGCTACCATAGAGTCGCGCTACGAGGAGTCGAAACCCCACATCAAATACAGCGACGATTCGGTGGCGGACAACCGTAGCATCATGCTCTCGATAGAGATGCGCCCTGGCAACAACGTGGTGGACTTCGGCAATAAGGTTGAGAAGATCATTGAAGAATACGAGGCCAGCATCACGCCCGACATCCACATCCACCGCATCACCGACCAACCCAAGGTGGTCGACAGTTCGGTGCGCTCGTTCCTCAAAGACCTGCTGGAGGCCATCCTTATCGTTATCTTCGTGATGCTGCTGCTCTTCCCGCTGCGCACAGCGCTGGTGAGCTCCACGTCGGTGCCAATATGCATCGCCGCCACGTTGGGGATAATGTACTTCCTGGGCTTCGAGCTTAACACGGTGACTCTGGCAGCCCTGATAGCGGTGCTTGGCATGATAGTCGACGACTCGGTAGTGGTAGTCGACGGCTACACCGAACTGCTGCGGGCAGGCCACTCGCGGTGGTATGCGGCAGTGGTGTCGACCAACAAACTTGCCAACTCGATGCTCTTCGCGACGGCATCCATAGCCATGATGTTTTTTCCCGCACTGGCTATCATGAAGCACAATATCATGGGTGACTTCATTAAACTCTTCCCATGGACCATACTTATCGCCTTGGCCTGCAGTTTCCTATATGCCATCCTGGTTATCCCGTACCTGTCGTCGCAAGTGATTAAGAGTGCGCACAAGACGACACGTCTAGATCGAGTGCAGAACGCTTTCTTCGACTGGATGCAGCGCTACTACGAGCGGAGACTGGCATTCTGTTTCCGCCACAAGAAGCTCACTTTGGCCATAGGTGCTTTGCTGGTGGTGGTGGGCGTGTTCCTGTTCACACAGATCAACATACAGATACTTCCCAAGGCAGAGCGCGACAGTTTCGCTGTGGAGATACACATGGCAGCCAGCTCGTCGTTGGATGAGACGGACAAGGTGGCCGACTCGCTGTCGGCATTGCTGCTCAAGGACAAACGGGTGAAGAGCGTCACGTCGTTTGTCGGCATGTCGTCGCCGCGCTTCCACATGACCTATGCCCCGCAGCTGGCTTCGGACCACTATGCGCAGTTTATCGTAAACACAGTGAGCGACAAAGCCACTAAGGAGCTGATAGTTGATTACGCACAGCGCTACGAGAACATCTTTCCGCAGGCGCAGATAAGGTTTAAACAGATGGATTACCAGTCGGTGCTGTCATCGATAGAGTTCTACGTGAAGGGCGACAACTATGGCGACATAGCGGCGGTGCGCGACTCGCTGCTGCGTATCATGAAACAGAACCCCAACCTGTTCTATGTCCACTCCGACTATGACGAGACGGAGGAGATGGTAGAAGTGGAGCTGAAGACCGATGAGGCCAACCGACTTGGCATCACGCAGTCCACGCTCTCGATATACCTCAGCAGTGCGCTGTCGGGCACAACGCTTTCCTCGCTCTGGGATGGCGACTACAACATACCTATTTCCATCTATTCCGAGGGCAAGCAGGATATCGACTACGGCTCGCTGGGCGACCTGCTGGTGCCGTGTGCACAGCCAGGGGCATGGGTGCCGTTGCGCCAGGTGGCCGACATTTATCCCCGTTTCCATCACGGCAACATGCCGCATCGCAACGGTGTGCGCTGCGTCACCGTGTCGGCCGACGTGATGCCCGGCCACGGACAGATAAGGGAGTTCTACAAAGTCAAGCGCGAGTTCGACGAGATGAATCTGCCCGAGGGAATCACCGTCGAGTCGGGTGGCGCCTATGCGCTCTCGGCCAGCCTGCTCCCCAGTTTGTTGATGTCGGTGGTGGCTGCCATATTCGTGATGTTCATAGTGCTCATCATCCACTACGGCAAGCTGAACATATCGTTGCTCTCCATCTCTATGGCGGTGCTCTGCATCTTCGGTGCCACCTTCGGGTTGTGGATTTTCGGGCTTGACTTCTCGATATCGGCAGTGCTGGGCCTCATCTCGCTGGTGGGCATCATTGTGCGCAATGCCATCATCATGTACGACTATGTGGCCGAACTGCGTACCAAGGACCTGCTGTCGGTCACCGAGGCGGCCTACCAGGCGGGTTTGCGGCGCATGCGGCCTATCTTCCTCACCTCGGCCACGACGGCCATAGGCGTGGTGCCTATGATACTGGCAGGCACCATGCTGTGGATGCCGATGGGCGTGGTGATATGCTTCGGCACGATATTCACACTGCCGCTAGTCATCACCATACTGCCTGTGGCCTACTGCGTGGTCTTCGAGAACAAAAAGCGTCAGAACTTCCGTCCGATTAAAATAGAGAAATAACGATGAAAACGAAAGTCAACATATTGTCCAGGATCCTCTGTGCTGTTGTGCTCTTCAGTCTTCAGTTTTCAGTTTGCAATCCAGTACAGGCTCAAGAGCTTACGCTCGACAGTTGTCTGGCGCTGGCCCGACGCAACAACATCGAGATACGCACCTCGCAGATGGAGATTGAAAAGGCCCGCGAAGTGAAACGGCAGGTGTTCACCAAATATTTCCCACAGGTGAATCTGTCAGGGTTGGGCTATTACTCGGCCAATCCGCTGATTCAGTTCGGCCTTGAAGACATACAGTCGAACGACATGCGCGTGGTGCTGCAGAATCTCTACGACTTGGTTGCCGAGGAGAGCGATATTAGGAGCGAGGTGTCGCTTATGAAGAAAGGTGCAAGCGGGTCGGTCTTTGCCGTGCAACCCCTTTTTGCCGGCGGCCGTATCGTTACCGGCAACAAGCTTGCCAACCTGGGGGTTGAAGCCGCCGAGCTGCAGTCGGATATGAAGATTCGCGACATCATTGAGAACATCGAGTCGACATACTACCTCGTGGCAGGGTTGCAGCAGAAGGTGGCTACGGTAACTGCCGCACTGACCCTTATCGACTCGCTCGACCGCGTGGTGCAGCTGGCACTGGCCAACGGTCTCGTCACCCGCGCCGACGCTCTGCAGCTACAGCTGAAACGCAACGAGATGCTTGCCAACCAGCAGCAGCTCGTCAGCGGCATACGTCTCTCGAAACGCCTGCTTTGCTGCCAAATAGGCATAGATTACAATGATGCATTAGTTTTCGCAGACCCGCAGTTCGAGATGCCGGCGATGCCAGACTTTTCGTACTCTCCCATCGGCGACACGCTGCGCCCCGAGGCACGCCTGCTTCAGCTGAGTGTCGAGGCTGAGCAGCTGCAACGGAGGCTCACCCTCGGCGAGGCGCTGCCGCAACTCACACTGATTGGGTCGGCCTATTATGGCAACATGATAAAGACCGATCCCTCGGCCAACGCTGTGGCGCTGCTTTCGCTCTCGGTGCCACTGACGGGCTGGCTGGAGACTTCTCACAAGCTGAAACAGCACGACATACGTATTCAGGAGGCACGACTCAAACAAGAATACTATAGCAAGATGATGTCGTTGGAAGAGGAGAAGGCCTACAGCGACATGCTGGATGCAGGTATAATGATGAAGTCTGACACGGCAGCGCTTGAGATTGCGCAGGAGAACTACCGGCTTGCCACACTCAACTATGAAGCCGGGGTGGTCACCATCTCCGAGGTGTTGCAGGCTCACGCCCTGCTGCTGCAGGCACAGAACGCCATCACTGACCGCCACACCACCTATGTGGTGGCCCGCCGTCGACTGATGGACTTGAGGAAAGAAAATAATAATTAAAGGTACAAAATAGTATGAAACGAATTTGTCTTCTATTAATGACACTGCTGTGCATCACACCGCTGATGGCGCAGAACACCGCTAACGACAAGGCCGACAACATCGTGGGCATCTACATTGCCAAGCAGGGCGACGACAACTTCAAGGCCAAGATTGTGAAGTTGACCGACGGTACATACCGCGGTCAAGTCATTTGGCTGGAGAACGACAAGGACGCCAAAGGCAATAAAATACTGGATTCGAAGAACCCCGACAAAAGCCTGCGCTCCAAGCCCGCCGACCAGGCGGTTCTCTTCTCGGGTCTGAAATACGACGCCAAGAAGCACTGCTGGAATGATACCAAGATTTACGACCCGCAGCGCGGTTTGAAAGCCAATATGACCGCAGAATTCACATCCGACGGCCGTCTGAAAATCAAAGGTTCACTCTTAGGCATCAGCGAGACCGTCTACTGGAAAAGAGTGGATAAGTAGGTGGAGCACAGCCTAAACTAGGCTTTCAGTTTTTTGTAGTGGATGCGGTGGGGAGTGTCGTCGCCAAGGCGCTTACGGCGGTTCTCCTCGTATTCGGTGTAGCCGCCCTCGAAGAAGTAGACCTGCGAGTCGCCCTCAAAGGCGAGGATATGGGTGCAGATGCGGTCGAGGAACCAGCGGTCGTGGCTGATGACAACGGCGCAGCCGGCGAAGTTTTCGAGGCCCTCTTCAAGGGCACGCATGGTGTTGACGTCGATGTCGTTGGTGGGCTCGTCGAGGAGCAGCACGTTGGCCTCGCTCTTGAGGGTCAGGGCCAGGTGCAGACGGTTGCGCTCGCCGCCGCTGAGGACGCCGACCTTTTTGCTTTGGTCGGTGCCGCTGAAGTTGAAGCGGCTGATATAGGCACGGGAGTTTACTAGACGGCCGCCGACTTGCAGGTTCTCGTTGCCGCCGGAAATCATCTCGTAGACGCTCTTCTCGGGGTCTATCTCGGCATGCTGCTGGTCGATGTAGCCTATCTTGACGGTCTCGCCGACCTCGAAGGTACCCGTGTCGGGCTTTTCGAGACCCATGATGAGGCGGAAGAGGGTGGTCTTGCCGCAGCCGTTGGGGCCTATGACGCCCACGATGCCGGCGGGCGGCAGTGAGAAGGTGAGGTTTTCGTACAGGAGTTTGTCGCCGTAGGCCTTGCTGACGCCGTTGACCTCGAGCACCTTGTTGCCCAGTCGCGGGCCGTTGGGGATGAATATCTCGAGGTTCTGCTCTTTTTCCTTGACATCTTCGTTGAGCAGGCGGTCGTAGGCTGCCAGACGGGCCTTGCCCTTGGCGTGGCGCGCCTTGGGGGCCATGCGCACCCACTCCAGCTCGCGCTGCAGAGTCTTGCGGCGCTTGCTCTCCTGCTTCTCCTCCATGGCCAGACGGGCGGTCTTCTGCTCCAGCCAACTGCTGTAGTTGCCTTTCCATGGGATGCCTTCGCCGCGGTCGAGCTCGAGAATCCAGCCGGCGACATGGTCGAGGAAGTAGCGGTCGTGGGTGACGGCGATGACGGTGCCCTTGTACTGCTGGAGGTGCTGTTCGAGCCAGTCGATGCTCTCGGCGTCGAGGTGGTTGGTGGGCTCGTCGAGGAGCAGTATGTCGGGTTCTTGGAGTAACAGTCTGCACAGAGCTACGCGGCGGCGTTCGCCGCCGCTGAGGTTGGCCACCAGCTGGTCTTCGTCGGGACAGCGGAGGGCGTCCATGGCGCGCTCGAGCTTGGTGTCGAGGTTCCAGGCGTCGTGGGCTTCGAGGAGCTCGGTGAGCTCGCCCTGACGTACTATGAGCTTGTCGAAGTCGGCGTCGGGCTCGGCGAAGGCGTTATTCACCTCGTCGTATTCCTTCAGCAGGTCGACGACCTCCTGCACAGCCTCCTGCACCACCTCCTTGACGGTCTTGGTGTCGTCGAGCTTGGGTTCCTGCTCGAGGTAGCCGACGCTGTAGCCCGGCGAGAAGACAACCTCGCCCTGGTAGTCCTTGTCGACTCCGGCGATAATCTTCATCAGCGACGACTTGCCGCTGCCGTTGAGGCCTATGATGCCTATCTTGGCTCCGTAGAAGAAGCTCAGGTAAATGTCTTTCAGTATCTGACGGCTGGGCGGAATGAGTTTGCCCACGCCTACCATCGAGAAGATAATCTTTTTGTCGTCGGCCATGACTGGTTTAAGGTTTAATGTTTACAGTTTAACGTAAAAGAGGTTAAATTATTGTGCTGCCGCGAAGCAATAATTGTTGAATTACTACGTTTTATGGATGATATGAAACGTATTGCATTTGTCCTTTCCGCGTTGCTGCTTCTGTGTGGTTGCAGCAAGCCTGTTGAGGAGTTGAAGATTATCTCGTTCAACATCCGTTACAATTCGTATTATAACATCGACGGCGAGAACGGCTGGCCGAACCGCAAGGATGCCGTGGTGAAGATGATTCGCGAAGAACGTCCTGCCGCCATCGGCCTGCAGGAGGCGCTGATTGACCAGTTGCAGTATCTCGACAGCTGTCTGCCCGAGTACCGCCGTATCGGCGTGGGACGCGACGACGGCAAGGAGGCCGGCGAGTTTATGGCCATCTACTACGATACCACACGCCTGTCGGCTGACATGTCGTTGTGTACCACCCTGTGGCTGAGCGAGACACCATGGGAAGCCAGCAAGGGATGGGATGCCGCCTGCTACCGCACGGTGACATGTGCTTTCTTCACTGACAAGAAAAGCGGCCGTTCGTTCAGCTATTTCAACACCCACCTCGACCATGTGGGACAGACGGCACGCGCCGAGTCGGCCAAGTATATCGCCGAACTTGTGGACGAGAGTGAGGGTTTCCCCCTCATCCTCGGCGGCGACATGAACAGTACCATCGACGATACCATCTTCAGCGCTTTCTACAAGGGTGGCCTGCAAGATGCGCGCACCATGACCGACAGCACCAGCAATGCCATCACCTACAACGCTTTCGGTGGTTGCGACCAGAGCGGCAACGGCACGGACGGCAAGGTGATAGACCATTTCTTTGTGCGTGACGCCCAGGTGCTGCGGTTCCGCACCCTCGACGGCGACTACGGCGTGCCCTACATCTCCGACCACTACCCGATAGAGATTCTGTTGAAACTATAGTATATGAAACGTATTGCGATAATATTTGCCGCCGTGCTGCTGTGCGGCGTTGCCTACGGGCAGGAGAGCCAGCGCCAGAGGCTGGAGAAGCACCTATACATCCTCGCCTCGGACAGCCTCCGCGGCCGCGAGGCCGGTACCGACGATGGCAGGAAGGCCGCAGACTATATCCTCGGCCAATGGCGGGAGATGGGGCTCGTGCCGTTGTGGGGCGACAACTACGTGGTGCCATTCAATCATGTGGCTGGCAACTTCAACAACCTCGTGGCCGTCATCGAGGGCAGCGACCCTGTGCTGAAGGACGAGTACATAGTCGTAGGAGCCCACTACGACCATGTGGGCGTGAAGGGAGGCAAGATATACAACGGTGCCGACGACAATGCCTCGGGCTCGTCGTGTCTGCTCGAGATAGCGCGGCAGCTGCAGATGCGCAAGGGTGAGCTGAAACGCAGCGTCGTCATCTGTGCCTTCGATGCCGAGGAGAAAGGACTTTTCGGCTCGAAAGAGATAGTGAACGTGATGGGGCGTGAGCAGATGATAGACAAGGTGCAGCTGATGCTGAGTGTCGACATGGTGGGCTGGTACAAGGCCAACGGGCAGCTGGTGCTTGAAGGCACGGGCACTGTGGCTGATGCCAAGAGTCTCTTCGCCCCCGATAAGCTTGGTGTCGACATCAAGGTGCGCTTCAAACCCTTCGAGACCTCGGCGTTCACAGCCACCGACACCGAGCCTTTCGCCTCGGCGGGCATACCCACGCTGGCCGTGACCACGGGCCTCAAGTCGCCCTACCACAAGCCCGAGGACGATGCCGACCTTATCGACTATGAGGGGCTCGACCGTGTGGCTGACTATCTCACCGCCATCATCGTCGCCGCATCAAGGCACGACGGCAAGCTGGCTTCGGGCCGTCTGGCTGCCAAGCATCATGTCAAGGCCTTTGAGGCAGGATTGTCGGTGGGCTTGAATACTTGCAGCCTGCGGTTCCCCGACGCCGTGTTTGACGGCAAAGCCCTGTATGGCTTCCAGGGAGGCTTGCAGATGCAGTACAACATCAACAATGTCTACTCGCTCCGCGCCGCGGTGCTCTACGACTACTCGCACAGCCCGTTGCCTGCCGCTGCCGATGCCTACGGCAAAGGCTACAATATGGAGCAGCACTCGATAGTGGTGCCGATCTTGTTGCAGATGGGTGTGCGCGAGATGGGGATGGGTGTATATTTGGGCATTGGCGGCTATTACGGCCGTGTGCTCAAGGGCTGCTTCTACGGCGATGTGCCTGTGGGTAATCCCGCCTACAGCAGCAATCCCAACCAAGGCGGCTTAGTGTGGAACTTCGGCATGCGCCTCGGCGGCCACTGGCAGGTAGAGGGCATGTGGTGCTATCAGTTCGGCCGTCTCTTCGACACTTCGGGAGGCCTGCCCAACGCCCGCAAGAATATCTATACGGTATCGCTAGGGTACTACTTCTAAAATTAAGCGGGGCGCCAGTCGGCGCCCCGCTTTGTTTTCAGTCGGCGAACTTGATGTCCTTGACGTTGAGTTGTATCTCTGTCTTGCCGCGCCAGTAGTTCTCTTCAATCTGGTAGCAGAGGTCGAACACGTCGCCGGCTTTCACGCGGTTGTAGTATTCGGCCATCTGGAAGGCGATAGCGGGGTAGGGCTTGAACATCGACTCCTGCACCGACATGGCCGAGAACTTGAGGTGCTTCACGCCGACGATGCGGGCGCTGCTCGAGCCGTACTCGTTGTAGTCGACCAGGTGGCGGCTGACGAAGACCGGCACGTTGTTGTCGGGGCCGAATGGTGCGAACTGCTTGAGGATGCGCAGGAACTTGGGGGTAATCTGCGAGAAGCCCAGTTCGGCATCTACCTCCACCTCGGGGATTACCTCCTCGGGGCCTATGCTTTCGCGCACCAGCTGCTCGAAGCGGTCAAGGAAGGCGCGCATGTTCTCCTTCTTGAGGCTTACGCCTGCGGCGCTTTTGTGGCCGCCGAAGTGTTCGAGCAGGTCGGCGCATTTCTCCAGGGCCTCGTGCATGTCGAACTCCTTGAGCGAGCGTGCCGAGCCAGTGATGAGGCCGTCGGCGCCTTCGGTGAAAACTATGGCGGGCTTGTTGTAGGCCTCCACGATGCGGCTTGCCACGATGCCCACCACGCCGCGGTGCCATGAGGGGTCGTAGAGCACCAGCGACTGGCGGCCGTGGTAGAAGGGGTCGCTGTCGATGCGGCGCTTGGCCTCCTCGGTGGCCGAGGTGTCGAGGTCTTTGCGCTCGGTGTTGTACTGGTTGATGTCGTCGGCCAGCTGGCGGGCGATGGAGGGGTCTTCGGTGAGCATGAGACGCACCGAGTCGAAGGCCGACCGTATGCGGCCGGCGGCGTTGATACGCGGGCCGATGAGGAACACGAGGTCGCTGACGGTTAGTTCCTTTTCGAAGTATCCGCCGCTTTTTTTCTCGGCAGGTTGTTCCGTCTGCTCGGCGGGCTGCCGTTTGTCGACGTGGCCGTATTTCAGGATGGCCTCGATGCCCGGGCGGGGCTTGGTGTTGAGCACGCGGAGGCCGAAGAAGGCCAGCACGCGGTTCTCGCCCATGATGGGCACTATGTCGCTGGCGATGCTGATGGCCACGAGGTCGAGGTATTTCAGCAGGCGCAGCTTCAGGTCCTCCTGGCGTTGCAGGCGCGAGGCGTCGAGTTGCTCGGGCAGGTCGCACAGGCGCACGCCTATGCGCTCCTCGAGGTGTGCCTCGACGATCTTGAAGCCGATGCCGCAGCCGCTGAGCTCCTTGTAGGGGTATTGGCAGTCGGCCTGCTTGGGGTCGAGCACGGCCACAGCCTTCGGGATTTCGTCGCCCGGCAGGTGGTGGTCGCCGATGATGAAGTCGATGCCGCGCTCCTTGGCATAGTCGACCTGCTCCATGGCCTTGATGCCGCAGTCGAGGGCAATCATAAGCTTAACGCCCGTCTCATGGGCATAGTCGATGCCCTGATAGGAGATGCCGTAGCCCTCGCGTTCGCGGTCGGGGACATAGAAGTCGATGTTTTGGTCCAGGTCCTTGAGGTAAGAATAGACCAGCGCTACGGCCGACGTACCGTCGACATCGTAGTCGCCATAAACCATGATGCGTTCCTGTTTCTCAATTGCTTCATTGATGCGGTCGATGGCCTGTCGCATGCCTTTCATCAGGAAGGGGTCGTTGATTTGGTCAAGCCCCGGTCGGAAAAATCTCCGAGCCTCTTCATACGTCGTGACACCCCGCTCAACGAGCAGAGTGGCGATAATTCGGTCTACGCCCAGCGAAGCAGCAAGTTTCTCAACAGTCTCTAAATCATAGTCTTCTCTGATTAACCAGTGTTTTTCTTTCATATTTTTCTGGGCGTAAAAGTACGAAAAATATTTAATATGGCAAAAAATATTTTTAACCATAATAAAAAA
>JBGUZF010000078.1:0-3884 GCA_045222795.1 Bacteroidales bacterium | reverse complement strand
GTAGTTGATCCAGGGGTTGCCGATGTTGCGGGTGTCGAACTCGATGGGCTGGATGAGGCCCATGATGGCGTCGTCGGTGAAGCCGCGTTTGCGATAGACCTCGCGCTGTACGGCTGCCGCAGCCGTCATTCCCATGGTTGCCAGTTGCTTGTAGCTGAGGGTACCGGCGAGCATGTAGGCCGAGTTGACGTAGAGCACGAATCGGGGCGAGCAGAACTGGAGGAGTTCGTTGTAGGTGCCTTGCGGTATTTCGTAGTATGCGAATATATCGCCGCGCTGCATGGCCCGGCGGGCCGAGGTGTGGTCGTGGTAGACGGCGGCGACGCGCACCCCCTGGGTGGCGTCGATTTCGTGGCAGATCCGGCGCGAGAGGTAGGTGCCGTCGAGGTCGACGACGGCCACGGGCATGTTCTGCGGCTGCCCCTCGCGGGTCATCGAGGCGAAGACCACGAAGGTAAAGAGGATGCCGAGGGTGAGCACCACGGTGTAGTGCGGATGGGCCCAGATGCGGCACAGCTCTCTATAGAATACGCGGTTCAACTTTCAATTTTCAATTTTCAATTATTGCTGTCATTCCCGGTTTGAGACCTGCGATGGGTGCTTGCGGCACCACTTTGACGTCGAAGCTCTTGACATCGTACTGGCCGTTGGTCTTGGTGGCGCGCCAGGTGGCGTAGGAGGCCATGGCCTGCACGCGGCGGACGGTGCAGGGGTAGGTCTGCTCGCCGAGGGCCGGGATGCGCACCTGCACGGTGCTGCCGGTGTTGATGTCCTTGATGAGGTCTTCGCGGACGGCGAAGAACATCCAGGAGTCGTTCATGTCGAGGATGCTTACCACGGGGCTGCCGGTGCCTATGAGGTCGCCGAGCTTGGCGAAGAGTTCAACCACCTCGCCGTCGCAGGGTGCGATGAGGTAGCTGTCGTCGAGGTAGCTCTGCACTTCGGCTACGGCACCGCCGGCGCGACCCACGAGGGCGGCAGCGGCGTCGATGTCCTCGCGCTGGGCGCCTTCCTGAGCCATGAGGTACTGCTGTTCGGCGGCGGCACAGTCGGCCTGCGCCACCTTGTACTTGGCCTCGACCTCGTCGAGCTTCTGCTGGGCCACCACACCTTTGTCGCGCAGGGCCTTCACACGTTCGTAACTCTTGCGGTAGACCTCCTCGGCGGCCTGTGCCTTCTGCCACACCTGATAGGCCATCTCCTTCTGCTGGCTGCGGGCGCCGGCCTGTGCTTTGCGGCTCTGTGCGCTGGCGGCGCTGCGTGCCGCTTCGGCCTGCAGCATCTTGGCGTCGACCTGTCGGCTGGCGATATGAGCGAGGGTGTCGCCTCGCCGCACGAGGTCGCCTTCTGCGACGTAGATGCTGTCGATATGGCCGGGGACCATGTTGCTGACGCGGTATTCGGAGGCGTCGACTTCGCCGGTGATGAGTTCCTTGTCGGGGTGGATGACCAGGAGGCCGACAATGGCTACAATGGCCACGGCGGCGATGACCACCGCCAATCCTGCCAGTAGGCTTTTATTGTTCTCTTTCATTATTCTTAATTTTTCAATTTTCAATTTTCAATTTTCAACTCTCAACTTTCAACTCTCAACTCTCACCTTCCGAGGGCTTGCTCGAGGTATAGCCTGCCCATCTCGATTTCGATGCGGGTGTCGAGGACCTCGCTCTTGGCTTTCATCCATGCCGTCTGGGCGGCCATGAGGTCGGAGCTGCTGCACATGCCTGCCTTGAAGCTCTCGTTGGCCAGCTCGAGGTTCTCCTCGGCAGCGTCGAGGTCGCTCTCGGCTTCGTCGAGGTGGCGGTAGGCCAGTTCGAGTTCGCAGTCGAGCTTGTTGACCTGCATGGCTATGAGTTCTTCTGCTTCCTGCATCTGATAGGCCACTTCACGGCGTTTGGCTTTGGCGGCCTTCACGGCGTATATGCCGGCGGGATGGACGAGGGGCACGTTGACGACGACGCCGGCGGTCCAGGTGCCGCCCCATTCGTTCTTGAAGCCGTCGAAGACATTGGGGTTGGTGAAGAGGTAGCCGCCGCTGACGGCGATGTTGGGCTTGAGGGCCGAGGAAGCGATGCGGACGCCCTCGCGTGCCATGCTGTCGGCGATGCGGAGCATCTTGAGTTCGGAGCGACGGGAGTAGATGTCGTCCAATGACGGATTGACGGATTGACGGATTTTCGGATTGTCCGAATGTCCGAACATCTGAATGTCCGAATTCATCATTCCACATTCATCATTAACGATGAAGTCGCTATCGAGCGGCATTCCGCAACGTTGAGCGAGGAGCATTTTGGAGAGGCGCAGGCCGTTGGTGGCCTTGGTGAGGTTGAGGCGGGCCTCGTTGTGCTTCACGCGGACGTTGGCGAGGTCGCCCTTTGTGGCCATATCAGCTTCGACGAGGAGCGTGACATGGTTTTCGAGGGTGTCGAGCAGAGCCTCATATTGCTCTGCGAGGGCTTTCTTGTTCTGTACGCTGACCACCTGCCAGTAGGCTTCGTCGACTGCCACGAGTGTTTCCTGCTGCTTCTTTTTCAGTTCGAGGCCGGCGAGGGAATGGGAGAGTTCGGCAGTGCGGTGGAGGGCGAGGAGTTTGCCGCCGGTGTAGATGGGTTGGGAGAGGGTGACAAGAGCGCCGCTGAGGTTGCGGGTGTCGGTCTCCATGCCCTGCACTATCTCGTTGCCGAGTTCGTTCATACGGTCGACGGCACCCGAGTTGGCCACGGCGTCGCCGAGACGGTCGGCCAGTGTGCTGCCGATGGCAGGGACGTCGTCGAGCTCGTTGTGTAGAGACTGGCGGATGTCGCTTTCCATATTGTCGCCGATGTGGTTGATGCGCTCTTTCTGCTCCTCGCTGAGGAGGTTGACGCTTTTCTCCATCCACATGTATCCGCCGTTGGCGCTGACCTTGGGCAGCACCTGCATGAGGGCGGCACGTTCGAGGGCGTGGGTCTCGTCGACCTTGGCCTCGGCCTGCTTGAGCGAGGTGTTGGCACGCAGGGCGCGGGCGCGGCAAGTGTCGAGGGTGAGCACTTCCTGCGATGTGGCTTGCAGCGCAATGGCGAGCAGCAGTGCCGAGAGTAACAGTTTCTTTATTGTCATCAGTGTAGTTTTTTCTTGTCATCCGTAATGGCAACTACCGTGCCACACTGACATATTGTCAGCATTTGGCAGATAAAATGTGCCGCCGTATACAATATTATTGGTGCTTTTGCGTTAAAATATGTAAAATTGAATATTATTAAATCAAAGACAGAGATGAAAAGCATAGCAATCCTCACCGGCGGCGGTCCCGCCCCTGGAATGAACACTGTGGTGGCCTCCGTGGCCAAGACTTTCCTACGCGACGGCTACCGCGTCATAGGCCTGCACGGCGGCTACTCGGCACTCTTCACCGACAAACCCCGCATGCAGGACCTCGACTTCCTCACCGCCGACGAGATCTTCAACAAGGGTGGCAGCATCCTTAAGATGTCGCGCTTCAAACCTACCCCCGAGGACTTCGAGCAGCGCTTCAACCTCAAGCTCTTCACCGAGAACGAGATTAAGCTCCTCGTCACCGTTGGTGGCGACGACACCGCCTCGACGGCCAACCGTATCGCCAAGTTCCTTGCCGACAAGCACTATCCCATTGCCAACATCCATGTGCCGAAGACCATCGACAACGACCTGCCGTTGCCCAACAGCAGCCCCACCTTTGGCTACAACAGCGCCAAGGCGCAGGGTTGCGTGCTGGCCACCGCAGTGATGGAGGACGCCCGCACCAGCGAGAACTGGTTCGTGGTCTCGGCTATGGGCCGCTCGGCCGGCCACCTGGCCCTCGGCATCGCCGGCGCCTGCCACTACCCGATGGTCATCATCCCCGAGTTCTTCAACAAGAGCGAGAT
>JBGUZF010000077.1:0-6686 GCA_045222795.1 Bacteroidales bacterium | reverse complement strand
GTACAAGATCATCAACCTCGACAAGCTGACCTACGCCGGCAATCTGGCGAATCTCAAGGACATCGAGGACAAGCCCAACTACCGCTTCGTGAAGATGGACATCTGCGACTTCGACGGCGTCTACAAGCTGATGCAGGAGGAGCATGTCGACGGCATCATCCACCTCGCCGCCGAGAGTCACGTGGACCGCTCCATCAAGGACCCCTTCACCTTCGCACAGACCAACGTCATGGGTACCCTCAGCATGCTGCAGGCCGCCAAGATCTACTGGGAAAGCCTGCCGGAGAAGTTCGAGGGCAAACGCTTCTACCATATCTCCACCGACGAGGTCTACGGCGCCCTTGAGATGACGCACCCCGAAGGCATCAAGCCGCCCTTCACCACAAAGGCATCGTCGGGTGAGCACCACCTGGCCTATGGAGAAAAATTCTTCACCGAGGACCTCAAATACCAGCCCCACAGCCCCTATAGCGCCGCCAAGGCTTCGAGCGACCACTTCGTGCGCGCCTTCCACGATACCTACGGCCTGCCGACTATCGTCACCAACTGCTCTAATAACTACGGCCCCTACCAGTTCCCCGAGAAGCTCATCCCGCTGTTCATCAACAATATCCGCCATCGCAAACCGCTGCCCGTCTACGGCAAGGGCGAGAACGTGCGCGACTGGCTGTATGTCGTCGACCACGCCCGCGCCATCGACCTCATCTTCCATGAGGGCAAGAGCGCCGAGACCTACAATATCGGCGGCTTCAATGAGTGGAAGAACATCGACATCATCAAGGTTGTCATCAACACCGTCGATCGACTCCTGGGCCGTCCCGAAGGTGCCGACATGGACCTCATCACCTATGTCACCGACCGCGCGGGTCACGACATGCGCTACGCCATCGACAGCAGCAAGCTGCAGCGCGAGCTCGGCTGGGAGCCCAGCCTCCAGTTTGAGGAAGGCATCGAGAAGACCGTCCGCTGGTACCTCGACAACGAAGAGTGGCTTGAGAATGTCACTTCGGGGGACTACCTGAAGTACTACGAGGATATGTACGATAAGAGATAGGTGAGAGGTGAAAGGTGAAAGGTGAAATTGAACGGCGAATTTAACGAATTAACTCGAATTAGGGCGGGAGCCGGTCAATTACAGGCTAATTACTCGAATTAAATGAAACGGTAAATTGTAAACTAAAACAACTGACTTACGCCCTAACGCCAGGCTTTAGCCGCTGGCGATAATCTACAAGATTAGAACGATTCCGCACCCGGACAAAAAAATCCCGAAGGAAATAATCTACTAGATTTATAGATTTCGTGAGGCCGTAGGCCGAGCAGGCGAATTATGACCAGCGAATTATTTTCAAAAAAATTTTGCCGGTTTCAAAAAAGGTTGTATCTTTGCACCCGATTTGAATGCCTAAAAATGAATTGTTGATGCTCTTTTCTTTTTAGGAGTCAATGAGTTAAGAATAGAAAACAAAAACAGTTATGGCAAAGAAAAATAAAGACGCACGTGTGCAGGTTATCCTCGAATGCACCGAGCAGAAGGCAAGCGGTGTCGCCGGCATGAGCCGTTACATCACCACCAAGAACAAGAAGAACACTCCGGAGCGTCTGGAGCTCAAGAAGTACAACCCCTTCCTCAAGAAGGTCACCGTTCACAAAGAAATCAAATAAAGAATAGGAGATTAGACTATGGCAAAGAAAGTTGTTGCTACCCTGAAGACCTCTACCGGTAAGAGTTTCGCAAAGGTTATCCGCATGGTCCGCTCCGAGAAGACCGGCGCCTACATGTTCAAGGAAGAGATCGTCGCTTCTGATAATGTGCAGGAATACCTGAAGAAGAAATAATTTCTTAGCTTTAAGTGTTAAGTATTAAGTGTTGAGTGAATTTTTTGAAGACTAGAGATTAAATTTTTTCATACGCTTTTGTTTTGGCCGTCCCCTCAGTCTTGAGGGGGCGGTTTTTTTGTCGCCACACAATATCGGCGGCGTTTCGCCGTTATACATCCAAAATACAGAATAACAACACTAAAAAACAACACAATCATGAAGAAAATCGTACTTACTTTCTTGGCCGTCGTCATGTTTGGCGGCATGGCTTTCTCACAGGTGAGCCTCGGCGGCCGTTTCTATGGCGGTCTCAACTCGGGCGCTGAAGTATCGCTGCTCTACGACATGAGCCAGACCAACCGCATCGAGGCCGACCTCGGTGTAGGTTATGGTGTGGTGACAGCACATTACCACGACGTGCTTGGCGACTATACCGCCGCCCATGTGATATATTTGGCTACCGCTTCGGCTTCGTACCAGTGGATGTTCAACATCATCAAGGGCTTCGGCTGGTTCGTGGGTCCCGCCGCACAGTTCGGCATCGGCACTCACCCCAACAACGACCTCTATGCCCGTCTGGGTGTTGGTGCCCAGGGCGGTGTGGAGTACAAGTTCGACTTCCCCCTGCAGGTGTCGCTCGACGTGCGCCCGATGATAGACCTCTTCCACCTGGCCGACCCGCACGGCCTGTTCCACCTTGGCGTTGCCGCCGGCGTGCGCTACTGCTTCTGATTTCTTAAGCTCAATCAGAACAAAAAGAATAAAAAAGACCGCCCAAAAGGCGGTCTTTTTTATTGTTTACTTTTATGAGGTAAAGAGGTGAAGAGTCAAAGAGGTGAAGAGTCAAAAAGGCGAAGAGTGGAATTTCTGTAATTTTTCAGTCTTTTCCGTTTATTTCTGTAATACAGATAAACCCCGCCAGCGAGAAATTCGAGTAATTGTTATAAGTTTACTGTTTACAGTTTACCGTTTACTGTTAATTCGTATAATTCGCCGTTTAATTTAACCTCTCACCTTTCACCTCTCACCTTTTATTCACCCCGCACCCGGACAATAATCCCGAAGGAAATAATTTACAAGATTTACTAGATTTCGTGAGCGCAGCGAGCAGGCGAATTGAGACCGGCTCCCGCCCCCTAATTCGAGTAATTCGCCGTTCTTATTGGTCGGCCGTTGGCCTCAAAATCATTAAAAAATCAATTCAAAATCAGCTAAACATTTCGACTCTTCGACTTTTCACCTCTTTCACTCTTTGCCTTTTGTTCCCCTAACGCCAGGCGCAGCCGCCGGCGAGAGTTGTCTTAGTTCGCTCATCAAGCTGACTCGCTACATTTAATTTTATTCAGCGGTGCTCGCAGGCATACCACGCGGGCCATAGCAGTTTATGTTGTCTTTAAATAAGAAACCTGGGGGTCGATAAACTCGTCCATACAGTACTGCAAATTGCTTCACAAACACCCGCTATCTATTGACCCAGCACTTTTGCCAGGCGATTAGGATTCTGCAGATTGTTCCAGATGTAAAGGATTTGCACCGTCTGACCGATTATCGCATATACGACCGATACTTTTTTGACGTGCAAAATACGCATCTCGTAACCATGGTAATCAAGGTCTTCATGCCGAACACCTATACGGGGAAACAGTTTCAACTGATTCACACGCTCATTCAGGTCGTCATAAAACTCCGACAACGTGCGCAGCCCGAAGTTAGAAAACACGTATTCCATTTCGGTATCAAGCGATTTCCGGGCCTCGTCAAGCCATATAATCTCATAGACCATATCGCTCGCGGATGCTTGAAAACACTTCGTCGTTGGGGTGGAAGGTGGCCTGACCGGCCTCGATGCGGTCAACTTGTTCGCGCAATGCCGACTTCATCTCCTCATAGGAATGCGCATTGGGCGACACTTTGTCAGCCTCCACGGGAGCGTCTACCGACATAATGTCGTCAACCCACTGCTGCAGCCACTGCCCGAACTTCTCGCGTGCAAGACCGGGGTAGTTGCGGGTCAACTTGTTTTCATCCACTGTAATATTAAAAGTGCACATGGTCGTTTCCTCTTTTTTCAAAATGCAAAGATACTATTTTTTTTTCATATGGCCGTAGATGTAATTAAAAATTCCAACAAAAGCGCCTCGGGTCGGCCTTTGGCCTCAAAATCATAAAAAAATTAATCTAAAGATTAGCTATGTCGAGAATTTTGTGTATATTTGCACTCTCAAATTATTTAGAAATTAGAAATCAAAATTTAGCAATAATATGAAATACTCTATCGGAGTGGACATGGGCGGCACCAACACCGACATCGGGCTGGTGACCGAGAACGGAAATATAATCCAGCGTCGCAACATACCGACCAACGCCTATACTGAGCTGGAACCTTATGTGCGTGATATGATGCGCGAGGTGCAGAGCATGATGGAGGAGCAGCGCGGGAAGGACGGCGAAGCCGTAGAGCTTGAGGGCATCGGCATCGGCGCCCCCAACGGCAACTTCTACACCGGCTGCGTGGACAACGCCCCGAACCTCACCATCAAAGGTGTGCTCGACTTCGGCAAGGAGATAAAGAAATACCTGCCGGTACCCGTGGTGCTCAGCAACGACGCCAACGCCGCCGCCTACGGCGAATACGTCTACGGCGGAGCCAAGGGGATGAAGCATTTCATCATGTTCACCCTCGGCACGGGCGTGGGCAGCGGCATAGTGGTCGACGGCAAGCTGGTACACGGCTCCACCGGCGGCGCCGGCGAGCTTGGCCACAATATCCTCATCCCCCACGGGCGCAAATGCTCGTGCGGCCGCGAGGGCTGCCTCGAGACCTACACCTCGGCACGCGGCATAGTGCAGACCTACCTCGAGCTGCGCCGCGAGAATCCTGACCAGGAGCGCATGCTCAAGGAGGTTGCCGACGGCGAGGTGACCAGCAAGCTCATCGGCGAGGCAGCACATCAGGGCGACCCTGTGGCCCTGAAGACCTGGGAGAAGGTGGGCGACTGGCTGGGTCTGGCGATGGCCAACAGCGTCACCTTCTCGGCCCCCGAGGCCATCTTCCTCATGGGCGGTCCCGCGCAGGTGGGCGAGCCCTTGCTACGTCCGTTGCGTGCAGCCTTCGACAAGTACCTGCTCAACATCTACCAGGGCAGCTGCCAGATACGCATGAGCGAACTCAAGGCCAACGAGGTGGCCATCCTCGGCGCAGCTGCGTTGCTGAAAATGAAATAAGGTTCCATCAGATTGGAAAAGATTAGAAAAGAATCCCTAAAAAAATATGGTGTGAAAAATACAAAGAATATGAAGAGGATAATTCTTCTGGTAGGTGTTATCCTGTTGTTTGCCGGATGCGGCAAAGACACGCTGACGTCGTATGTGAACCCGCTGGTGGGTACCGACGGGCACGGGCATACCTTCCCCGGCGCCATAGTGCCCTTCGGACAGATACAGCCGGGTCCCGACACACGCCTCGACGGATGGGACGGCTGCAGTGCCTACCACTACAGCGACGACACCATCTTCGGCTTCAGCCACACGCACCTCAGCGGCACGGGTTGCTCCGACTACGGCGACCTGCTGCTGATGCCCGTCGACCAGCTGCAGATGCAGCAGGTGCAGTTCGGCCCCGATATGCGGGAAGGCTACAAACGCCATTTCCAGCACAAGAACGAGACCGCCAAAGCCGGCTACTACAAGGTGATGCTTGACGAGAACGGTCTGCCGAGCACCATCGTTGAACTCTCCGCCGACCGCCGTGTGGCCTACCACCGCTACACCTATATACAGGACCAGGGCAACGGTTTCGTCATCGACCTGCGTCACCGCGACGTGCTGCTCGACGGCAGCATACGCCTCACCGACGACGGCACCATAGTGGGTCACCGCCACAGCGCGGCCTGGAATCCCGACCAGCACCTCTTCTTCGCCATACGCAGCAATGTGCCCTTCGAACGCCTGGTGGTGAGCGACGACTCGACACAGGCATGGGTGCAGCTGCCCACCGCCAAGCAGGTGGAGCTGCAGGTGGCCATCAGCGGTGTCGACATCAACGGCGCCATAGGCAACCTCATCGTTGCCAAGAACAAGGAATTCGAGAAAGCCCGCATAGCCGCCGACCAGACCTGGGAGGAGGCTCTCGGCAAACTGAAGGTCGACGGTGGCTCGAAGGAGCAGAAGCGCTGCTTCTACACCGCCCTCTACCACTGCATGACCTCGCCCTACCTGTGGAGCGACGAGGACGGCCGCTATCGCGGCACCGACGGCCAGATACATGTGGCCGACGAGGGTAGGGAGGTCTACACCGTCTTCTCGCTCTGGGACACCTACCGCGCCCTGCACCCCCTGCTGACGCAGATAGAGCCCGAGCGCACGGTGGACTTCGTCTACACCGCAATGAAGAATTATGAGCAAGGAGGCGAGCTGCCCATGTGGGAGCTGGCCAGCTATGAGACCCACTGCATGATAGGCTACCACGCGGTGCCCATGATGCTCGAGGCATACATCCATCTGGCCGAGGAGGACGGCACCCTTGCAGGATATACCCCCAAGCAGTTGCTCGATGCAATGGTGGCCACCAGCAACCGCACCGAGGCCCATCGCGCCTACGGCGCGCAGGGCTACCTCACGTCGGAGCTCGACAACGAGAGCGTCAGCAAGACCCTCGAATATGCCTACGACGACTGGTGCATAGCCCAGATGGCCGAGTATGCCGGCGACGAAGAGACCGCACGCACCTACTGGATACGAAGCCAGAGCTGGCAGAACGTGATAGACAGCAACGGCTTCGCCCATCCCAAGCGCAACGGCGGCTGGGTGACGCCCTTCGACCCCACGGAGGTCAACAACCACTTCACCGAGGCCAACAGCTGGCA
>JBGUZF010000076.1:0-9076 GCA_045222795.1 Bacteroidales bacterium | reverse complement strand
AGGTCGGCGACGCGGGCGGTGAGTTGCGCTATGCGCATCTGTAGGAAGTCGTCGCTGTATTTGCGGTCGCAGAAGCCGTTGCCGCGTGCCACGAAGGCGTCATCGTCCTCTTGGTCGACGGCGAGGTCCATGTATGACGCCAGCAGCCGCTGGGCTTCTTCGAGTTCTTGTTCTAGGTCGGTCATATCCTAATATTTAACGGCGAATTTAACTAATTATACGAAGCTACGCAGGTCAATTTTGGGCGAATTACTCTAATTGTGGCTTGCGTGAATTCGAGTAATTTGTTTGCAATTGCTATATATAATTCGTTTAATTCGCATAATTCGCCGTTTCATTAAATAGTATGTTTACAGCGTTTTCAATTCCTTCGCTGTCGACGTCGGTGGTGACGAGGTCGGCATGCTGCTTGACGCTCTCTTCGGCGTTGCCCATAGCAATGCCTACGCCGGCCCACTGCAGCATCTCGATGTCGTTGCCGCCGTCGCCGAAGGCTATGGTCTCCTCCCGACGGATGCCGAAGTGACGGCAGATGGCCTCCATACCTACGGCCTTGCTGTTGCCCGCGGCCACGATGTCGGTGAAGGCGGGATGCCAACGCGGCAGGCGGCAGTGGGGCATGAAGGCGCCCACGCGGCTGTCGAGCTCGGCGGGCATGATGGCGATAATCTGGTAGGAGGTCTCGTTGCGGAACTGCTCGATGTCGACCACCGGCGGCATCTGGAACTCCAGCTGGTTGCGCAGGGCGTTGCCCACCTCGTTGATCTGCGAGGCCATCATGCCGTCGGCCGTGAAGGTCATCGTGCAGAGGTTGTGCTGGCGGGCGAAGTCGACCCATGCGTCGCGGTCGGCGTCGGGAATGGGGTTGCTGACCAGCGTGGTGCGACGGTCGTCGTTCAGGAAGACGTGCCCGCCGTTCATGGTGATGTAGGCTTCGAAGCTGACGGGCATAGGGGGGATGAGCACCATCGGGCGCCCCGAGGAGATGAAGGTGTGCACGCCGGCGGCATGCAGACGCTCGAAGGCCCGCACGGTGCCTTCCGACACCTTGTGGGTGTTGAAGCTCAGCAGTGTGCCGTCGATGTCGAAGAATGCAGCCTTTATCATTAGTGTTTAGTGTTCAGTTTTGGTATGCGCCATCTGGTTATTGCGTTGGCTCACTTTGTTCGCCGACGCCATCTGCCAGGCGTTGAATACATTCTGGAAGATGCTGTAGAAGGCCAGGAAGACGGAGGAGAGGGGGTTGAGGAAGGTGTTGGCCATCCAGATGCCGAAGGCGGTGTTCTTCTGTCCCAGCAGCTGTCCGCCACCGATGCGGTTGCCGTAACGGCGGCCTATGAGGCGGCCGGTGCCGAACTGGATGACGCAGAACATCAGCGAGAGGCCGCCGAGCCACGCAATATTGTACCAGTTGCCCTCGCCTTGCAGGAAGATGAAGTCGATAGTCTGTCCGAGGGTGAAGAGCAGCGCCGTCGCCCATAGATAGAAGCCCAGGATGTTGAGCTTGCCGATGGCGGCATTGGCTTTGGGCCACCACAGCTGCAGGGCAAGGGCGATGAAGAAGGGCAGCGCCAACGTGGAGCCAATCTTGCCGAGCATCAGCAGGAAGCCTTTCCAGAGGCCCAGCTCGGGGTGATGCCCGATGAGGGTGAAGACCACCGGTGCCACTACGGCGACCATCAGGTTGCCCACGATGGTGTAGGTGGTCACCGTAGCGCGGTTGGCGCCGAGCAGACAGCTGATGACGGCCACCGACGAGGCTACGGGGCAGAGCACTCCGATAAGCACTCCTTCGGCCACGATGTCGTTGCCCGACAGGAGCTTGATCATCAGGTAGCAGCCAGTGCTCACGACAATCTGGAAAAGCATGAGCCATAGGTCGAGGGGGCGGAACTTGAGGCTGCGCAGGTCGACGGCGGTGAAGGTGAGCAGCAGGATGGCGAAGATGATGAAGGGCACGGCGACGGCGAACATCGCGCACCACTTGTGCAACAGCAGGCCAAGGACGATGGCTATCGGCAGTACGTATGGTCTAATTCTCTGCATCAATAATTTTCATAAACAACTGCGTCATCTTGTCGGCGGCGCGGTCGGCTTGAAGGACCACGTCGTCGCCGTCGTTGACGGCACCGTCTTTCAAATCATTTGACTGGTTGGTGATGACGCTCATGCCGAAGACCTCGATGCCGCAATGGCGGGCCACGATGACCTCGGGCACCGTCGACATACCGCAGGCGTCGCCGCCTATGGTGCGGTACATGCGGTATTCGGCGGGGGTCTCGTAGGTGGGGCCTGTGCCCGCTACATACACTCCGTGACGGAGTTTGAGGCCCATCTGCCCGGCTTCGCGGTCGGCGACGGCACGCAGGCGGCGGCTGTAGGCTTCGGTCATATCGGGGAAGCGGGGGCCGAAGTCATCTTTGTTGGGCCCTATGAGGGGGTTGGGCATGAAGCTGATGTGGTCGGTGATGACCATCAGGTCGCCCACACGGTAGTCGGGGTTGACGGCGCCGGCGGCGTTGCTGACGAAGAGCATCTTGACGCCCATCAGGGCGAAGACGCGCTCGGGCAGGGTGACCTGCTCCATCGTGTAGCCTTCGTAGTAGTGGAAGCGTCCCTGCATGGCCAGCACGGGCTTGCCGCCGAGGGTGCCGACGATGAGGTTGCCCTTGTGGCCGATGGCGGTCGACTTGGGGAAGTTGGGTATCTCGCCGTAGGGGATGACGAGGGACTCCTCTATCTTGTCGGCCAGCTTGCCCAAGCCGCTGCCGAGGATGATGGCCACCTGCGGCATCTCTTTGCCGGCCGCTTCGATACGGCCTTTGATATATGTTGCAGTCTCAGCGTAATTCATAATCATTTGTTTTGTCCCGTGGGTTTCACCCACGGCTAATATCTGTCGCCCTTACAGGGCTATATTGTTTGTTTGCTTTTTGACTCTTTGACTCTTTACCTCTTTGACTTTTTACCTCTTTACCTCCTCATCTCCTCAATCCTTTTCTGTATCTCGGCGGCCTGCTCGTAGTCTTCGGCTTCCTCACAGCGGCGCAACTCGGCCTCGAGGGCTTCGAGCGTCGGGGTGGGCGAGGGCTGCTCGTCGGCAGCGACGCCCGTCTCCTCGAGCACGTTGTCGTCGACCATGATGGGTGCGTCGGTGAGCAGCGCGAGGGTGATGGCGTCGGTGGTGCGGCTGTCGATGGCCTTCTCGTTGAAGCCGTCGGAGATGTGCAGCGTGGCGTAGAAGACGCCGTCGAGCACACGGTCGATGGTCACCATAATCAGTCTCAGCCCGTAGTCTTCCATCATCCTTACCATCAGCTCGTGGGTCATCGGACGGCGTGTGCGCACGGTCTCCTTGGCCAGCAGGATGCCCTGTGCCTCGTGGGCACCGATGATGATGGGTATCTGCCGCTCGCTCGTGGGTTCGAGGAGCATCAGTATGTAGCTGCCGCTCTGCGACATACCGCTCTGGATGGTATATGGGACAACGGGTTTCATCGTGCTAGGTATTCAACAAGGTTCTTTACTGCCAGGCCGCGGTGGCTGATGCGGTTCTTCACCTCCAGCGGCATCTCGGCGAAGCTCACGGCGAAGCGGTCGGGCATGAACACGGGGTCGTAGCCGAAGCCTTCGCCGTTGGTGTGGCGCTCCGTGAGTATCTGTCCGTCGACGCGCCCTTCGAAGTAGCGCGGCTCGCCGTTCTCAATCAAGCATATCACCGTGCGGAAGCAGGCCTTGCGGTCGCTCTTGCCGTCGAGGGCGGCGAGGAGCTTGTCGATGTTGTCGTCGAACGAGCAATGCTCGCCTGCGTATCTGGCCGAATAGACTCCCGGGGCGCCGTCGAGGGCTTCGACTTCGAGGCCTGTGTCGTCGGCGAAGCAGTCGCAATGCAGCCGCTCCCACACCCACTGGGCTTTCTGCAGGGCGTTGCCCTGAAGGGTGTCGGCGGTCTCGGGTATCTCACCGCTGAGGCCCGCTTCGGCGAGGGTCACTATCTCTACGGTGCCGCCGAGGGCTGCACGCACCTCTTCGACCTTGTGCTTGTTGTTGGTGGCAAATATCAGGCGTCTCATAGTTTCAATTTTCAATTTTCAATTTTCACTTCAATCAAAGAAGTGCCAGGTGATGCCCCAGAAGAGGCCGAAGCGCTGACCGGGGTAGTGGGGCAGCAGGAAGTAGTTGGGCTGGTCCCACAGGGCGTTGAGGTGGCCGGCTTTGACGTAGAAGCTGGCGCGCTTGACGTTGATGTTGATGAACACATCGCCCCACAGGTAGCCGCCCACGGTGGTCTCGTCCTGGTGGTAGAAGATGCCGGTGTTGTAGTCGTAGCCCGTGGCGTAGAAGGGGGTGTGGTAGCGTATGTCGACACCTACCTGCGCCCTCACCGTGCGCTGGAAGAGGTGGAAGTCGGCATATATCGAGTTCTTCGAGGCCAGCAGCGGCACGGGCATCTGTATCTCGTCGGTCGAGTGCTGCACCAGCTGCTGCATGTCGAGATGCATCCACCCTAGGGCCAGCCTCAGCGTCACAGCGCCCTGGAAGAGCCACAGGTCGCCCTCGCCCTCACGCAGGAAGAGGCGCGAGCCGTACTCGTACCACAGGTTGTGGTCCATGTGGTTGGCTTTGAGGCTCACGTCGACGATGTCGCGGTGACGGAAGCGCGCCTCGACGAGCTCTGTGCCTATCGGACGCGGCTTGCCGCCGAGATAACGCATACCGTCGCGCACCATTCGCACGTCGGGACATTTGGATTGCTTGACCACCGTGAGGCTCGCCACCGTCTGGTGGGTGCTGTCGAAGGGATATTCGAAGGCCAGCAGGTAGCGCGAGTCGGGAGTGGTCTCGTCGTAGAAGGAACCCCGCAGCTCGGCTTCGCCGCGCAGCGTCGCGCGTCCTACGGCAAGCTCGCCGCGCACGAAGGGGTCTAACAGCGAGTACATCGACAGGCTGTCGCCCTCGATCACCGTCCTTACGATGCGCGGCTGCAGGCCCATGGTGAGCTTCAGCGGGTTGCGCCAGCGGTGGTCGGGGTATACGTCGTTTGTCCAATAGAGCGTGGCGCCGCCTTCGCGCCACAGGGTCGAGTCGGTGAAGACGCGCTTGTGGCGGTCGTAGCGCATTTCGATGCCGAAGCGGCCGGCATTGAGCACGCGGGGCTTGCCAGCGGCGATGGTGTCGGTGATCACTATGGTGTCGAGCACCGTGAGGGTGTCGTTCACCGTGCGTGCGGCAAGACTGTCGCGGTAGCGGTAGTGCTCGAACTGCCTCACGAGACTGTAGCTGGCGTCGGCAAAGGCGGTGAAGCCGCGGTCGACGGTGCCCATATTGTAGAGTTTCACGGGGATGCCCGCGCGGTTACTGGAGCTCGAGAAGTAGCTGTCGTCGCTGATGCCGCCGTTCTCGTCGATGTTGAACGACTGCCATATCACGCCGCCTTTGGCCTGCAGACGCGAGTCGCGCGAGAAGTAGTTCGTCGTGACGTCGAGGTAGTGGTTCTTGTCGCCACTCGAGGTGTAGATGCCCTCGGGACTGAACAGGCGGTAGTCGAAGGCGGCGTTCCAGCCGGGCTTGATGTTCTGCGTGTGCGCCACATGCACCACATAGTCTTTCTCCAACGACGAGTTGTAGCTCAGCACCGTGTAGGGCGTCTGCGTCTGGTAGAAGCGTATGTTGCCCGGCCGCTTGGCGTAGCCTGTGTTGGGGTCGGGTTGCAATTGTATGGCTAGTCCATCGGAGAGGGTGGGGTAGAGGGCCACATGCGGCTGGCCCACGATGCCTTTGCCCAGGTAGTAGTTGCCGTTCAAGGCGTCGAGGGGCTCGGTGAACTGGATGCCCGTGGGGTCGAGCGTGGGGTTCCACAGCTGGAAGATCTTCGCCTGCGCAGGCTGGCTGTGGAAGAAGAACACCTTGCGGCGCAGCACCGAGTCGGGCGTCTCCTTGGTGTACTGTATGCCTTTGGCTGCGGCCGTAGT
The DNA here is from genome assembly GCA_045222795.1 of Bacteroidales bacterium. Lineage (GTDB taxonomy): Bacteria > Bacteroidota > Bacteroidia > Bacteroidales > P3 > Colimorpha. Next base: position 3,104 of record JBGUZF010000076.1, on the reverse strand, counting down.
GTCGCCCGTCGGCGTGTTGTTGCCGAAGACGTTGTTCGCCGGGTTGTTGCGCGAGTTGTACTGCTGCGCCTGAACAGAATTGAAAGTTGAAAATTGAAAATTGAAAATTGTACTGATGCATAGCATCAGCATAAATAACTTGCCAGTATGAATTTCATTTTTCACTTTTCACTTTCTCAGTTTTCCTGCAGGAAGCGTTCCACGTCCATTCCTGCCACACAGCCCTTGCCGGCGGCCACGATGGCCTGGCGGTAGTTGGGGTCGCACACGTCGCCGGCGGCGAACACACCCTTCACGCTGGTGGCGCTCGAGGGGTTCTGCACCTTGATGTAGCCCTGCTCGTCGAGCTCCACCTGCCCGCCGAGGAAGTCGGTGTTGGGCTTGTGGCCTATGGCTATGAACACACCCGTGACGTCGATGGTGCGCTTCTCGCCAGTCTTGGTGTCCTCGAGCTCCACGCCCGTGACGCCGTCGAGGTCGCTGCCCAGGATCTGGGCGGGACGCGAGTTCCAGCACATCTCTATCTTGGGGTTCGTCAGCACGCGGTGCTGCATGGCCTTCGAGGCGCGCAGCTCGTCGCGACGGTGGATGAGGTACACCTTCTTGCAGAGGGTGGCCAGGTAGCAGGCTTCCTCGCAGGCGGTGTCGCCTCCGCCCACGACGGCGACATCCTGGTTCTTGTAGAAGTAGCCGTCACAGGTGGCGCAGGCCGACACACCCTCGCCGTAGAAGCGCTTCTCGCTCTCTATGCCCAGCCATTTGGCACAGGCGCCGGTGGCCACGATGACCGTCTCGGCTTCTATCTCTTTCCCGTGGTCGTCCTTCGCTATGAAGGGACGCTTCGAGAGGTCTATCTCCTTGATGTAGCCCGTGCGGATGTCGGTGCCGAAGCGCTCGGCCTGCTTGCGAAGGTCGGTCATCATTTCGGTGCCGGCGATGCCTTCGGGGTAGCCGGGGAAGTTCTCAATCTCGGTGGTGATGGTCAGCTGGCCGCCGGGTTGCTCACCTTCGTATAGGATGGGCTTGATGTCGGCGCGGCCGGTGTAGATGCCAGCGGTGTAGCCCGCAGGGCCGGAACCAATGATAAGGCAACGTGTGTGTTCCATGTTGTTATGCTTGAATACTTAAATGCTTGATTGTTTGAGGGGTTTGTGGTTTCGTTTCTTTATGCTGAAGTAAATCAGGTATACGGCTCCGACGGCGACGACCACTGCCTGCTGGCTGCCCCAGAGGAGCCATCCGCAGGCGGTGCCTACCTCCATGCTGATGCCGTAGATGTCCGTCAGGCCCATCATCACCAGCGCGGGATAGACGCCTATGCCGCCCTGCGAGAAGGTCATGCCCACGGTGCCGAAGAGGTACACCACGAAGGCGGCGCGCAAGCCCAGCCATGAGGTCTCGCCGAAGGCGTGGAAGATGATCAGGCCGCCGAGGATGTAGAGCAGGTAGATGACGAAGCTGTAGAAGAGGAACAGCAGCGAGCTCTTCCATCCCATGTGGAAGACGCTCTTGACGCCGTCGACCATTCCGCGCGCCAGGTCGTCAACCTTCTTGAAGAGGCCGAACCTCAGCAGCCGCTTCCAGAAGAATTTGTACACCACGAAGGCTATCAGCGCCAGCACCACCAGCGCAACGACGATCATCGTCATGTTGGGCAGGTGGGTGAACTTCTCCGACAGGGTGTCGTAGAGCCAGTCCTTCGCTTTGCCTAGCATCACCACCATGCCGAAGAGGACCACCAGGCCGAAGGCCACCACGTCGATGATGCGCTCGGTGACCACCGTGCCCAGCGACTTCTCCATCGGTATCTCCTCGCTGGTGCGCATCGTGGCGCAGCGCATCACCTCGCCCGCCCGCGGGAAGGCTAGGTTGGCCAGATAGGCCACCACCACCGAGCCGAAGGTGTTGTTAAGCCGCGGACGGTAGCCTATGGGGTGGAAGAGCAGCTGCCAGCGCAGGGCTCGCACGGCGTGGCTCAGCAGGCTGCACAGCATCGCCACAGCCACCCACCAGTAGTCGGCCTCGCGGAACGACTGCCAGATGGCGGCCTTCTGGTCGCTGTCGAGCTTCAGCAGGAACCAGTAGATGAAGAACACGCCGATGCCCAGGAATATCACCAGGCGCAGCACATCCTTCCAGCGGCTTTTTTTCTTCTCCTCCATAGCGTTTTAACCTTAACCTTAACGTTAACCTTGACCTTTAAATGCGGTTGTCTTTCGGGAATATCACCGTGGGGTGCCATTCGCGGGCCTCCTCGGGGGTCATCTGCGCATAGGCGGCGATGATGATGAGGCTGCCCACGGGAGCCTTGTGGGCGGCGGCGCCGTTGATGCCTATCACGCCCGTGCCGCGCTCGCCGCGGATGGCGTAGGTGGCGAAGCGCTCGCCGTTGGTGATGTTGTAGATCTCCACCTTTTCGTTCTCGATGATGCCCGAGGCCTCCATCAACGCTTCGTCGATGGTTATCGACCCTATGTAGTCGAGGTCGGCCTCCGTCACCGTCACGCGGTGAATTTTTGATTTCAATACTTCAATCAGCATCTAATTTCAATTTTCAACTTTCAATTATAATTTTCACCTCTCACCTTTCACCTCTCACCTTAAAAAAGTACCCAGTACAGCAGCAGGCACACAAGCAATGCGTACAGCATTATTCGTCCTGCGGGTATGGGCTTCATATAGTCGGTGTCCGTGATGTCGAAGCGGCGCTTGATGCTCAGGCGGCTGCGCTTGAACTGCGCTATGCGCTCCCCTGTGCCTGCCGATTGCCGTTCATCATTCATCATTCCTCCTTCATCATTCGATGAGAACCGCGGCTGGTAGTTGAACTTCGGCATCTCGCGCTTGCGGAACAGGTCCTTCCACGTGAGCTTGCTGTTCTTCTTGCGCTCCTCGCTGTCCAGCTCGCGCACGCGCCGCTGGAAATACTCCAGGTCGGCATCGCCGGCTCCATTTAATTCCTCATTCCTCATTCCGCATTCCTCATTCTCCAGCATCTCCTTCCGCATCCGCTCGTCGGCATACTTCTGCTTCAGCGCCTCCCAGCGCTCCTTCTCGGGGTCGTAGAAGCGCGGACGGTAGTTGAACTGGCGCGGCTTGGGTGT